>CALFOL010000842.1 GCA_937919915.1 uncultured Planctomycetaceae bacterium | reverse complement strand
ATAAGCCACTGCTTAGTTGACCGTATTCGGGCCGAAAATCGAATCGTAGCTCGTCTCCGATGCGAATTCGCCGTACTCAAGTACCCAGCGCCGTGCGCAGATCCAGACGGCAACTCCGTCACTCGAAACCGGTAGGGCGCATGTCACCTGCCACCACTGCCCAACAATCCAAGCTACCACTGCCAGGAACAGTCCCAGCCGTGCGACGATGAATAGTGTTGGTCGGATTAGATCTCGCATGTCAGTAAGTCTCGTCGGATTTCTAGATTGCATCAGTGCTCCTGGTTCACCGTTCCCGGATGGCGAACCGTATAGCAGCGTGGGGATTTGCCCTGCTTGACGTGTAGTGATTATGACGAAAGCTACTCTCAATGAGCGGGGTCGCCGGAGTTCCCCGTCGAGTTCGATGAATGCTCCAAGCCTCTTGTTGCAGGAATATTCACTCGTCAGGGTACCCCTCTCTTCTACTACGGAACATCCCAGCCAGCGGAAGCCCCCGAGCGGCCCCGACTGTTCGCTGCATTTATGAGACGAACAAAACGGCCTCTCGTCGCAGTGTTACTCTTCGGTGTCGATTCCCAGCGTCTTCAGGCGGCGATAGAGTTTGGGCCGTGTCATACCCAGCCGTCGAGCGACGTCGGCTTTGTTGCCTCGACACGCGGCGAGTGTCTTCAACAGCACGTCCGTTTCGAACTTCTGGAGAATCTGATCCAAAGACAATTCCGTTTCCGCCGGCAGACTCGGCAACTGTTGAGCGTCAACGCCAGCGCGAAAGGAAAACGGCAGGTCATCGATCGTCAGTTCCGCATTGAAACTGTTCTGGCAGGCATCGACGATCACCTGCCGCAATTCTCGTATGTTGCCGGGCCATCGATAAAACTGAAGTTCCGCCAGTACCTCAGCCGACAAAGCTTCCGCTGACGTCTCCAACGTTCGTCGGCAGTGTCCGACAAAATGTTGCGCCAGCAGGTTGACGTCGTCTCCACGCTCATGAAGCGGCGGCAGCACCAACTGCAGCGCGGAAAACAAATCGGCGAAGGCAGGTGTCAACCATCCGGCGGTCTGGACGTCCTGCAGTGGCTGCTCGCTGATTCCGACCAGCCGGACTTTGCTAAACTCGTCGCGCGATTCCAGCACCCATTGCTGGACTTCGCCCGGACAACGGTCGACATCGACTAAGACCAATGTACCGGCATGTTGATGGCTCGGCAGCGACTGGTCACGGCCGAGTTGATGCAATTGTCCTAGTGTGGTGAGTAGTTGATCAGCGGCCAGTAGGCGGCAGTCGAGTGCAACGACGCTGGATTCGTGCAGTCGTCCGCCCACATGAATCAATTTCGCGAGATGTCGGCGACCGGTCCCGGAGGGCCCGACAATGCAGTATCCGAGTTTCGAATCCTGCAACAGCTGCGCCTGATCGAGCGCCTTGCGGATGGCTGTTGAGTTTCCGATATACGATTCACCGGAAAACCGTCGCCGGAATTCCAGTCGCAGCGAAGTGATTTCCGCATGGAGTTTCTGCGACAGCGACGCCTGAGGAAACGTGGCCCGTTTTTCTTCGGTGCTGACAATAAGAATTCGTGTCACCGCCTTGTCAGCATCCAACACAGGAATAAAAGTGAGTCGCGTATGTCGCAGCCCGCTTTTGCTTGTCGGCAACACAGCCTGCACGGATTGAAGCTGACCGGCGAGCACGGTGAGCGTTGGAGCCAGTGTGGACGTGAGCAAATCGATAGGAGTCGGCAAATCGCGCACAGACGGGTCGCACATCAGGCCTTCGACTTCATCAGCCGACCAGCCTGTTTGAGCTTCCATGCCCTGGCTGAAAAAACGGAGCCGCCGGTCAGCATCAAGCACGCAGATTGCAGACGTGGAGTCGCTCAGGATGAAGTCCAGCAGGTTGCGTTTGCGGCGAGCGGCCATTCACGAAGGCTCCGACCAGACGTTCAGTTCAGTTGTTAAAGTATGCTGTTGACTTCGTTTAACGTTTGGCTGCCAATGTGGCAAGAGACGCACGCAGAATTCGCCGCGCCCCGGAGTTCGCTGTACTTTTGATGCGTGATCTCGACCTCCACAGCGACCATTAGATATACCGCCCTGATGATCAGCTGCGATACATTCATCACCACATATTTCCGCAAATTTTGCAGGTTGCGGGCAATTTTTACAGACAAAACTGGTCATACGGCGAATCCGTTGACAGGATGCTCGGCCCGCGGTCATCAGCTATCCTGCACACGCCGGCTCTCGCCCAACTTCCCGCCTTAAACTAACTCCCGTCCCCACGAATTAAAAATGCTATTCCAAACCCTACCTGCGACATGTCTGCCTCAATTCTCGCGAATAACCCTGCTCTGCATTTTTGCGTTTTGTTGCAACCTTCCTGCAGCGGATGCACAACTTGATGGCCGCATAGCGGAAAAGCCGCTCGGGGTAGGCTACACCCGCAATCTCACTCAGAAACGGCTGCTGGAATACACGACGAAGCTCTCCGAACGAATCGCAATCGGAGAGAGTTTTCGCAAGATGCTTGGCCCCGAGAGCAAACGATTTGAAGACATCACTCCGCATGTAGAAGTTCCGATTTCGGGGGCGGCTTACTATATGGTGCAGAGATTGATCCCGTCGTTCGAAACGATGTACTTTCAACAGGTAGCGGATCTTGCCGACGCTAAACGAATGGTCGACGCTCGGAAGAATATGTTTGGGCCAAACGGCTCATTGAAGGAGGAAGGTGATGATCGTTTCACTCTGATTAACAGCAACTCGTGGAACCCTGGAATCCCCGAAGGGAAAACGACGGCTGAGCACGCAGAATCCATCAACAAGCAGAATGCAGGCCGCTCACGGCAGTATCGTATGTCAGCCAAAGTGGTTGAAAAGGATGGCAAAGAAGCGGTTGAGCAAACCTATACAAACACCGAGTATCTGCGATTTCACGACAACCTGCTGTTCAGTGCCGGCTTTAATGAGCTCTTGGCAATCGACCTGCCAACGGCCGACTCGCTGACCAGCACAGTCAACAGTTCGAATGACATGGGGATCGAATTGTTCTTCGACCGCATTCCGTCCGGCATGAAGCAGCTCGCCTGGGGAATGCTGAATGGCGGTGCCGGTGCACAGATGCAGCAGCGCGACGGTGAAGAGCAAAGCATTGCCGATCTCCGCAAACGTTCCATCGAATTTGCGCTGACTGCCTTGAAGGCCCTGATGTTCGATACCGATCAGGCCAACGGCTGGTTCCGGTTCGCGTCGGAAGAAGAGCAATCGATTCGCGGCGAATTGAACTTCGAAACCCGCAGCAACAGTGAACTCAGCAAACGACTGGAAGATGCCTCATCCGGAAACAGCCGCTTCGGCGCGGTTCTTCGAGATGAAGCTCCCGCAACGCTGCACCTGTGCATCCGGATTTTCGAAGAATCTGATCCCATGCTGGATGCTTTGGGGCAGTGGCTGATCCAACACACGAGAGTTGAGACCAGCAGCAATGCCGCAGCAGTTAGTGCGGCTTCCGAAGTTGCCGCGTCGCTGAATGCGGTCGGTGAGCATCGGACTCTGGAAGTTTTGTTGAAAGCGGACCACAGCGAAGAATCGGACGGTGTGATCTACGGAGGTGTGCAGGCCGACCATAATCCGAACCTGTTGCGAAGCGTGTTTACTCTGGCAAGTACCATCGACACGCCGCCAGGGGGATTGCTCGAACTCATCGAAAAGGACGGACTGGAAGTGATGCAGATCAATCTGCCGGAATCCGATACGGAGATTCTTCAGAAGCTAACCTCTCTGAAGTTTACTCACGTCTACATTACACACAGCAATGCCTGCCTGTGGTTTGCCGCAGGTGGTGAGAACGCTTACGAAAAACTCCGAGTTGCCGTCGGAAGATGCTCTAACGCAGACCTGGCCGCCAGGGCACCGCTGTTTACCGCAAACGTCGACGTCAACAAGTGGCTGCAGTTGCCAGAAGATGATCCGACGGGTGTTGGAAACCTGTTGCGCTGGATGGATGAAAACATGGCCGCGTTCCCGCCAGGACCTATGAGTTTCCAGTTCGGCCGCCGAGAGGAAAAGCCGACGCCTCTATTGAATCGTGTGCTCGAACTGGGTGGTGCTCAGGATTTCAACATTCGGGGCATTGCCGACGCCGCTGGGTTACGACTGTCTCTGAATATCGGCGAGGCGATTGGAAACTACTACGTCGCACGCATGGTTGATATGCAGGACCGCATGATGAGCCAGCAGGTTAAGCAAATGGAGGAGGCTCAAAAGAAGGCGAAAGATGCCGCCAAAACCTTGCCGAAAGTGGCGCCAGAGTAATTCCCGTATCGGCAGCATTTTGCTGCCGTCAATGAAACCGCTCGCGGCGGCAGAATGCCGCCGATACGTGGGCAACTCTTCTGGTGAGTGGCCGCCGACTTGACCTCCGTACAGTCTGTCGAGTACATGAAACTCGCGGCAATGAGTGCTTTCCCGTGTCGGAAGCCTGCTGAAAACGTAGCACTCACGTGGCAAGTGGCACAAAGAGCCAAACGGCTTTTCAATTTCCACCCCCTCCTGACCCCGTCCGCTGACTTCTTTGTTTGGGCCTCGCAATTTTCGCTGGCAGATTTCATAATCTGCCCCCAGGCGTGACCGCTGAATCCCTATCTCCCAAGCCTCCGAAACATCGGAAGCCGTCTCTTATCCAAAAGTGTTCCAGGAAATGTCCGACCCAAGTCTTGTGGCAGGCGATACGTCCATTCTCATCTTCGGCGCCTCCGGAGACCTCACCGCTCGCAAATTGATTCCGGCGTTGTTTCAGCTGTCCCGTCAGCAGTATCTCAATAAGCGTTGCCCTGTGATCGGAGTGGCGCGTCGCGAAAAGTCTCACGAGGAATTTCGCAACGAACTCAAGGCATCGATTCTTGGTGATTCTCCCGACCCCGATTCTTTAACGGCCTGGGAGCAGTTTGCGAAACAGTTGTTCTATCGACAGGTCGACATCAGCAACCCGGATGACTACGTCGCCCTGAACAACTTCACCGCGGAACACGAAGAACAATTAAAAACTGCGGCTGGTGCGCCGCGTGTCATGTATCTGGCAACAGCGCCGTCTTTGTTCGACGATGCTGTGCGAGGTCTGCATTTTGCCGGCATGATTCCGACCGATCGAAAAAACAGCGACCGCCTGCGAGTCGTTGTGGAAAAACCATTCGGCCATGATCTGGCGTCTGCCGAAATTCTGAATGAACAACTGATCAGCCGATTGCAGGAAAATCAGATCTACCGCATTGACCACTATCTGGGCAAAGAAACCGTCCAGAACATTCTGATGTTTCGCTTCGGGAATACGTTTTTCGAACCGTTGCTGAATCGTAATCACGTCGACAATGTGCAAATCACTGTGGCCGAATCAATCGGCATGGAAGGTGGTCGCGGCGGGTACTACGACACTTCCGGAGCACTGCGTGACGTGCTGCAGAATCACATGCTGCAGCTGCTGTGTCTGATTGGGATGGAGCCGCCGGCTTTGTTTCAGGCGCGCGAAATTCGCGACGAAAAGATGAAGGTCCTTCAGGCTTTGCGGCCTGGCGCCGCGGCGGTCAGCGAATGGGCCATTCGAGCCCAGTATGCTGAGGGGCTGGTGTCCAAGCAACCTGCCGTGGCCTACCGCGAAGAAGAACGAGTGCCACCGAAATCGAATCGAGAAACCTTCGTCGCCATGCACGTCGGCATTGACAACTGGCGTTGGGCCGGAGTTCCGTTTTATCTGCGCACCGGAAAGCGGCTGCCGACGCGTGTTACGGAAATTGTCATTACACTGAAGAAGCCGCCGCTGAATCTGTTCAGCACCGTCGAATGCGATGGTGAACTGTGCAACATCGTGGAAGCTCGCCCCAACCAGCTCGTCCTGAGAATTCAGCCGAAGGAATCCATCTTCCTGCGATTCTCAACCAAGCGTCCCGGCATGCAGTATCAGGTGCAACCGGTCGCTATGGACTTCGACTATGAAGATCATTTTACGAGCCATCTGCCGGAAGCGTACGAGCGTCTGCTGCTGGATGTGATCCGCGGCGATTCGACATTGTTCACTCGCAGTGACGAATTGCTGGAGGCCTGGAAGTTTGTCGATCCTGTGCTGAAGTCATGGGAATCGGGATCGGCAGGACTGGAATTCTATCCTGCCGGAACCTGGGGCCCAACCGCCGCAGACCGCATGCTGTCAGAATCAGGCCGCCGCTGGCGTGAACCTAAGCTGAAAGATCTACAATGACACCGCGCATTAGTCGGTTCGCCAAATCCCTTGTCGCGGAAGGAGCATTCGTCGTCCTCGCGATGGCAAAACAACTCAAAGCGGCCGGCAAAGACGTCGTCGAGCTGGAAATCGGAGACAGCCCGTTCGACAGTCCGGCATCCGCCAGACAGGCAGGGCAGCAGGCCATCCATCACAACGAGTCGCATTATTGCCCGTCGCTGGGATTGCCCGAGTTCCGTAAAGCAGCCGCGAATTTTGTGCGATCCGAATTCGGTATTCCGGCGCAGATGGAGAACATCGCCGTTGCTCCAGGAGCGAAGCCATTTGAACAGTTCTTCTGCGAAACCTTTCTTGAACCCGATGACGGTGTTCTGGTCTTCAGTCCACACTTTCCCACATATCCACCGAACATTTATCGCCGCAACGCCCGCATGGTGCTAACGCCGTTGGAACTGCGGCACGAGTTTCGGCCTCAACTATCGGACATTGAAGATTTTCTGCGAAACGATCCGTCGCCGAAAGCGATTTTTCTGAACTCGCCGCACAACCCGACCGGCGGGGTCACCACAGAAGAAGATCTGAAAGACATCGCGGACCTGATCCGTGGAACAGGCATCGCCGTCTTCAGCGACGAACCGTATTGCCACATGGTGTGGGCCGGACGTCATCATTCGCTGGCCGCCCAACCCGCCATGCTCGATCACACCGTCGCAGCCTATACGTTTAGTAAGTCATACAGCATGAGTGGATGGCGACTTGGGTTCTGCGTTTCGTCGCCAGAGATCATTCGGTCAATTGGGTTAATGATCAATACCACACTGTCCTGTACACCGCCGCTGGTGCAGCTGGCTGGCCTGGCCGCGTTGGAAAACGACACGGTCGAGCGTGATGAAGTGATGGGCCTGTTCCGCGCGAAGGTGGAATTACTCGCCGCTGGCTTGAACGCAATCGAAGGCATTCGTACGTTGCCTCCCACGGCGACGTTCTACGTGTTTGCCGACGTATCTGAATTGTGTAACAAATTTGGCATCAGTAGCCACGGACTTGCGATGTACCTGCTGCAGGGCGCTGACGACGATTTTGGCCTCGCCTGTCTCGGCGGCGAATGCTTCGGCGCGGCGGGTGCTGGGTTCCTCAGATTCAGTTGCTCTGAACCCGACGAACGCCTGCAGCAAGCCCTCGATTTCATTCCGCTGGCGCTTAGTCGCACCGAACGACTGGCCGCGTGGATCGCGGCCAATCCCGAAATTTCGTAGCAAAGGCGAACGTCAGTTATTCTCTGGATGATAGCCGCCACCGAACGTCGGTGGCTCTTCCGGAGGTGCTTCGGGGGGATTCGGATTCTGCGGTCGGCTTTGGTACTGCTGGTACGCGTGCTTCAGCGAATCCAGCAGGCGTTTTGCATTCGGTGTGGCGACGAACACGCGTGCGGAAACGGCAGACCGTGGAAAGAATGTGGTGATGAAGTCCAGGGAAAACTCCGATGCCGTGTGTCCAATCATCACCGCGTTCGCATATTTCCCGCTCATGTTTTCTTCAGACAGTTTCAGCTGATCATACAGATCCTGGGCCGACTGTTTCGGAGCATGCGGATCGGGCACTGGCGGCGTCGGCAGCAGTATCTCACCGAACCGATCTTCGTGCTTACGAATATTCTCCTGCAACGCCTGAATAAACTGCGACACCACCATTGGCGGCAGCACCACGCGGGCGGCAACTTGCTGAGGCTGCTGCATTCGCAACAGGAAGTCCACAATAAACTCATGCTGTCCCTGTAACACCACGGCTCCCGTGCTGAAGATTCCCGTAGCAACGTGGGCCGGCACAAGTGCTCCCACATGAGTATGGCGAACCTCCTGACTCTGAGGCTGATCCGATTGATTTTCGTCCGGGTTTTCGGGCGCATCT
>CALFOL010000841.1 GCA_937919915.1 uncultured Planctomycetaceae bacterium | reverse complement strand
GATGATCGGCACCAGCACTTTTGTGCCCCATAGTATCGTCTCTGCAATCGTGAACTTGTTTAGCGTCCAGGATTTCATCGCTCGCATGAGGTTGATCAGGCTCAGTAGGCCCAGCACCAGATTCAGAATCAACAGCGGGGCCATGATCTGGCTGGCTTTCGCGTCACTGCCCGGACCCATACTCTGTTCGACAAACACAACCGCGGTGATCGGGGCAACCATCTTCACCATGTTCAGAATGACTTCACACTTCATAGGCCCGTTGATTTTTTGTGCCACGTTGGTTGCTTTCGTTGGAACTGTGAGGAGTTCACACCGGTTTCCCGGTCTTCAGCCTCAAAGCGACAACCAGCATCCACGAGCGCCACAAATTCAGGCGAAAATAATTCCCGGTAAGTTATCGCTGTTCTTTCTCGGGTGAGCCTGGCAAATCGTTGGTCGAAAAGGCACTCTCTCCTTCGACGATCTCAATCGATTGATTGACTGGCACATTCAGAAATTCCTGAGTCTGATTCGTCGTCGGCCAGTAGATCTCAAGTCGATCGATCTGCCTGGCTTTGCCGAGTCCGATTTCCTGGCGAAAGGGATTAGCGCCGAAACTTCCACCACTGTTTACCCACTTGAAAACGGCACGTGACGTGCCATCGTCGATGATCTCAGCTTTGATTCGTACTCCGATCGCCGAGCGATTCGACTGTCGACCGATCAATTTCAACGTCAGCCAGTTGTTTCCAAATCCCGGATTCTCATACAGACAATCTGCCGCGCGATCCCCAGGAAACGCTCCTCCCATCTGCTGAAAAACATCCTGATCGCCATCCTGATCGATGTCGGCGAACACGACGCCATGTCCCTTCTGCAAATGGCCAAATCCGCCAGCAGTGGTGACGTCGGTGAATTTTTGTCCGCCACGATTCCAATACATCTGGTTGGGCATTAGTGCTTCGTATTCAGGATATCCTGTTCCGATATAGACGTCGGGATACCCATCATTGTCGAGGTCGCCAAAGTTGGCCCCCATGGCCTGTGTGAAATGGTTCAGATTCTGCTCCTTTGCGACATCACCGAAACCGCCCTGGCCGTCACCTTGATAAAGGCAGGGATACTCACCATTCTGGGGCTCTCCAAAGAACCTGTCCCCGACAAACCGCATCTCGCTGGAATACGTTGCCACGAACAGGTCGAGCACACCGTCCTGATTGTGGTCCCAAAACCATGTGGCGAAACTTCGACGAGGCCCGGTCACTCCAAGATCTTTCGCGATGTCCTTAAAAGTTCCGTCTCGTTGATTAATGAACAGGCGGTTTTCCTCACCGAGGTTCGACACGTAAAGGTCAGGGAAACCATCGTCGTTCATGTCGCCGCACGCGATCGCTTTGGAAAAACGATTGTTCTGCACCTGTGCTGTTGCTGCGACATCCTGAAAGTGACCGTGCCCGTCGTTTTGGAACAACTGACAAGGAAAAGTCTCGTTGCCCACGTACAAATCAAGATCTCCGTCGTTGTCGAAATCCAGCCAGGCTGCAGTCTGAGTCGGGTAATGCTCGTCTCCGATTCCGCACTCGAACGTAACATCTTTGAACTGGCCGGTGCCGTCATTCTGCAAGAGCGAATTTGGAATTCTCCCTGATTTATCCCACCAAGCGCCGCGCATCACAAACACATCCAGATCATCGTAGTCAGCGTGGACGATGTTCAGACCACCGAACAGGCCCACAAGGTTCGCTTCGGTTGTTGCGTCTGAGAAATTTCCGGCATCGTTTCGGAAATAACACAACTGGTCCGCAAGCCCCGAAGATGATGTCATCACGTCAAGGTCACCATCATTGTCGAAGTCATCAACCACGCTGCCTCCGGACAAACTCAACGTTGCCAGGCCGCGAGCTGATGCCACGTTTTGAAAACGCGGAAAGTCGGAATCCGATTCGAATAGCGCCGGATCGATTAGATACGCCCCTGGAACGCTTGCGGGGTATTCACCAACCGTCATGTACGCAATGTTCAGCAGCCAGCGCCCCGTCAAATGTTTAGGATTGTGCTCAAGCAGCTTCGTGAAGTATTTAATTGCGTTACGTGAACCGTCCTGCATTAGGTGCACACCACCTTTGCGAACCGGGACGAGGCAGCTTTCACCATTGGTACAATTCACACAATTCTGATTTTCTCCCAGCCTCAGGTATGCAAGACCAAGCTGAAAGACGCCCATTTCCCGGACCGAGTCAGGTATCTGGCTCGTCTGCTTTTCCAGTAACTCGAATGCTTCGAGATAGTGTGCGATCGCCTGCTCTGTGTCCCCGCGCCACAGTCGCCGTTTTCCGAGCTCGCTGAGGAGTTCGAAGCGTTTTCTGAACAGTATCTCGGGCAGAAGTTCCAGATCCTGCTCTGAGGATTCCACGGACTGTGCCCCAAACTGCATCCGTTCCTCAAAGTCACTCTGCCGCATTTTCTCCAGGACCGACAACATCTGCGCGTGGCTGTCGGGCGATGGTGGAAGAGAGGGACTTTGTGTACCGCAACCGCTGAAAACCACCATGGTCGCCAGCAACACCGAAATCAAACGTGGACTCATTGTGTGACCCTGACTGAACTTCCGCCCCCGGAAGGGCGATTGCCTGATTGCAACGAATAGACGCAATCGTTTCGGCCATCAAGCGAAGCGCCAGTCAACTCTCAAGGGACATCCAAAGCAGTCCGGATTGTTTGTTTCTTGTGTCTTTCTGGAGGTAGTCACACAGTCTAGCCGATGGAGACGGCGACAAGATCCTCAATTTCCCGATTTGGAACAGAGAATTTGAGTATCTCACTTACGGTGCCGTCACCGGTGAAGGTGGCTTACCGCGACGTCGTGATTGAAGCGGTGCAGAGTGCGTCGTTCAGAGATGGTTCGGAATCGCAGTTGCATTCAAGCCGCACTGACCGCAGTGGCTGATTGACTGTGATGACAAATTGCGATGGGTCCTGGCCGAGTGCCCTGGCGGCATCCGTGGTGATCATGGAGAGTAACTCCCACACTGGCGGAGCGTTGTGCTGGCGAGCGATGTGTTGCAGCTCTTTCCAGATACTAAGATCTGGATTCGATGCGCGGCTGTCCGTGCCCAGGATGACGGTTGCTCCGGCGGATCGCAGCTGTTGCCATGGGTGTTGACTATGGCAACAGTAGGCGTGCGTTCGGGGACAATAAACAACTGCGACATTCGGATGCTCGCCAAGATAACGAATCTCATTTGGCGAGAGATAGTTGCAATGAACGGCCAGGGCGTGGGGAACCTGAGCGAGCCGTTTCAGATAATCCATAGGCCCTGCAACAGATGCCAGAACACTGGCGTCCCACAGGTTCATGGACTTCAGGAAATCGACGAAGGGTCCTGTCCTGGAATTCAGCAGTTCGATTTCGTCGCGCGTTTCTGCAAGATGCATCGCCACAGGAACGCCGCTGTTTATTGCCAGCTCGACGACTGCGTCAACAATGTGCGGATGCACGCTGTACGGCGCATGAGGACTCAGGCCTGGAACGACGCCTGGCGGCTGACGATCCGTCAGCTCAGCGATGTGCTGCTGAGCAAGCTGAACCTGTTCGTCGACGCGGTCTGCCGTGAAGCCAATAAGCTCGCGGAAACTGATGGCAGTGCCGTCGGTTTGCGCTGTGAAGTGCCGAAGCCCTGACGTGCCTGCGGAAGAGGTGGTGATTTCCCCGACAATCTGCACGCCACAGGTGGCCGACTCGCTGCCGCCGGCGCGGACCGCGTTCGCGGAGAAATCAGGATCAGCCGCGTTGCCGATGCGATACCGAATGACCGAACGAATCCAGTCCGTGAACGGTTCCGGTGGTGGCAGCGGAGACGCAATGTCGGAGAATTCCAGATGCGTATGAGCATTCACGAATCGCGGCAGCAGGGCGATCGGACGAATCTGCGCACGTTCGTCTGTTGGACAGTCGATGATTTCCGTAACAATACCCTTGCACACTGTCACACGAACATTCTGTCGCGGCGGCTGGCCAGGATTAATCAGCCATGCACAATGCAGGACGGTATTGTCACTGTTCTGAACCGTCATTTGCTGCGCGATCAGTTATTGCTCTGTGAGCGAACAGTTGAAGTACCGTGTGTTTCTGCCACGAAACACTGGCAGAGCCAGTGGCACACGAGACGAGACATGCCGCGTTACTGAACCAGCCCCTTGGTGAGTTCCATGAAAGCGGTTTCCAGATTCACTTCTTCTTCGCGGAACAGAGTGATGGCAAATCCGGCACCGACCAGACTGGTGGGTATTGAGCTGTAGTCTTCGACTTCCGCGTTGAGTGTTAGTTCGATCATCTGATTGTTTGTGACATTGATGCTCTCGGTGACGTCTACCTGTTCCAGGAGTTTCGCTGCGTCGTCCGTGCGGTCTTTGACACGAATGTGCAGCACGATTCTCTGGCGAGCCTTCTTCATGACTTCCGCGACGTCGCCGTCGACGATCAGATGTCCCTTTTCAATCATGCCGACTCGAGTACACACGTCCGCCAGTTCGGGAAGAATGTGGCTGGAGACAATCACTGTCTTCTTCAGCTCACCGAGACGTTTTAGCAGGTTTCGGATTTCGATTCGAGCTCGTGGATCCAGACCACTGGCCGGTTCGTCCAGCAACAGCACCTGAGGTTCGTGTAACAGCGTCCGAGCCAGCCCGATGCGCTGTGTCTGGCCACGAGATAATTCGTTGACCATCGCATCCCGTTTAAACGACATGTCGACAAGTTCCAACTTCTCTTCGCAGATTTTTCTGCGAGCCGATGAATCAATACGATAGGCGGCGCAGAAGAATTCGAGGTATTCCAGCACTGTCATGTCATCATACACGCCGAAGAAGTCCGGCATGAACCCGACCAGGCGACGAATCTCTTCCTGATTGGTGTAGATCGACTTACCACACACGTAGGCTTCGCCATGGTCGGGACTCAACAGCGTCGCAATCATGCGCATCGTGGTGGTTTTTCCGGAACCGTTAGGTCCGATAAAACCAAACACGTCGCCTTCCTCAAGCTTCAGGTTAATGTCATTGACGGCAACCAGGTTACCGTAACGCTTCGTTAGATTTCGTGTTTCAATCACCGAACGGTCACTCCACGGAGGCTGCAGTTGAATAATTGTGTCTGTGTGTTGCGGATCTAAATCTCTGGCGTCAGCAATCAGTTGTCCGCTTTCGGGGCCAGTCCCGTTGCGGGTCGACGATCGAGAGGCAGCAGCAGTCGGACAATCGTTTTCGATTGACTGGCTGACTGATCAATTTCGCCGATCGCCAGGTTGGTTGCGGGAACATCTGCAGTTCCGATCAGGACCGCATGGTTTTTGCGTATCGTGTCACTGAGTTCCACATCGCCGAGCACGGAATTCGACAGGCCAACATACTTTGAGCCTCCGGCAGCGTCGTAGAATGTCGCCATCGTGATCACGTAAACAGGATCTTTGGATTTGGCGTCATATTGAGTCACAACCTGCGTCATGCCACGGTTTCCGGTTGTTTTCGTAGCATCTTTGACCATTCGCGTCGCGTTCAGAAATGCTTTCAAATCGCCTGCATAGATATCGATTTTGGAGTCCCAGACTTCTCCTGCAGCCAGAACAGCGTCGTCGCCCGTCCCGCGCGTCCGGTAAACACGATTACCGTGCATAATCGCCCAGTCCGAAATTTCGAAAGGCAGGTTGTGCGAAAATGTGCCGTTCAACAGCCCGAAGCCGGAAACCGACAGGTCCGAGGTGACCAGTTTCTCAGGAGCATGCGATTCCCAGTCAGCAACCAGTTCGCGCGATCCGTTTGTTAGCAGCGGCACGCCTGTGAGCTTGTCTGCGGTCTGGTTGTCGTGAGTGTACGACTGTTTGCCAAGGCCGATTCCGCCGACCCGGTACATTCCTCCATAGATGTCTTCCGGACGACCGGACCACTTCAGATCCAGGCTGGACCTGGACGATTTGTCCAGCAGCGTCGGCAACGCCACCGAAGCCGTCAGTTCCCCACGCATCGTTTGCGACGTCGAAACGCTCATCCAGGACTGGGCATGGGAGTGTGAACCGTTTCCAGCGGGGACAACATCCAGCAAGTGGAGCTGGTTCAGCTGGACGTTGTCTTTGGAATTCGCCGCCACAGACAAGCCGATTGCTCCTGCTGCGATCAGCAGTGGGAACGTAATCCAGGTAATCTGCGGGCGTTTGAAAACATGAGTCACCAGCAGGTAATCCAGCGGGCCGATCAGCAACAGATACGCGGCGACGATCGCCATGACTGCCCATGTCGACCACCGACCAGTTGCCGGTACGGCGTCGACTGTAGCCATCATCTGCGTGGCCAGGTCAGAGATGCCGGACTGTGAAATTCGGGAGGTGCGAGATTCCTGAGTCGTGTTGGCGGTCAGCTTCCTGCCGAAGAAAAGGACTTCGTATAATTCTGGTAAAGTGTTCCATCCTGCGAGTGGTTTCCTATTGAGGTCCACCGCGACGATTGTCACGACTCCTGTGCCGATGCTCTGACTGCCGATCAGAGTTCCATCCAGTGACTTCACGTCCGGGACAGCCTGATCGCTGCTCAGGATTGCCATCTTTAATCCGTCATCGATACGACGCATGCCTTTTGAGCCCGGGACAAATCCCTGCAAAGCAGAAAGGTCCCGCGTGACGATTGGCTGGTCGCTGATTTCGAAGCTGGGTTGCAGCCATTTCCCCAATCTTGATTCCAGCAACCTTGAGACGGCTCCTCCAGCGCTGACAAACAGGCTGCCGCCCTTCAAAACCCATTCCTGGACCGCTGCGGCCTGTGCGGCCGATGTTTCGAACTCGTCTGTCAGCAACAGCAGATCGATCGCCTGCAGGCCTTTAGAATCTGTTGGCAACTCGGCCAGCGAATCGAACTGAACCCCGTGCAGGAGACTGTGATCGTCACTGTAGTTTTCTGCATTTCTTAAGAGCTCTTCAATGCCGGTAACTTTGCCGATGGTCAGCAGGAACGGAACTTCCATCCGGAACAATCGCAATGTCGAGCCAACCGGAGTGCTTTCACTATCCGCTGGAAGCACGTTTCCACCATGCCTAACCGTTTGGCTGCACAGCACGCTGCCATCGACCAGGGTAATCTGGATCTGTCCAATGCCTTCCAGTCTGCCGCTGCGAAAATACCCGGACAGCGACACCTCTCCTTTGCTGGTAACTGTTTGCTGATCGACGATCTCGATGCACTCGTCGCCGCGTGGATCGCTGAAAATCGCTCTCAGCTGGACCGTTTCTGCGGGTAAGTCATTGGCTGTGGCTTTGACTGGCAACCATGTGCCCACTTTTCCAATTCCATGAAAGCCCACCTGCAACGATGTAAAGTCTGCTGCGTGTGCCCCTGCGGCAATGCCAAACACTGCAATGATCGCAGCGCGTCGCAGGAGTGCTCGATGAGTTTTTCTGTCAGAATTCACAGGGCTCAGTGCTCGATGATGCAAAATGATGGAATCGGAATCAGTTGCGACTGTCGTCAGTTTTGAGGGCGCACCGTTCCCGTCTGTTGCTACGCCACATGTCACCTGATTTGCGGGCGCAAACTGCAGACCCCATCACGAAATCAGCAAATTCACAGGTTTTGCGGCGAGCTGCTCGAAATATTCCCTCCTGAGGGGAGATGATTGGGCCGAAAACCGACGTCTTGTCGGCAAAACGTGTCAGGACTCCAGGAATACCGGATATGAAGCCATCTGATGAGGTCACCAGTCCGTCGAGTGAACTGCAGGAAACTGGTAAATCTCTCGCGCAACGAGCTGCTGCCGTTAGGAAGGTGGAGTGGCCAAACACTGCGCATGACAACGCCGGGTTCCCCAGCGGCCGTGAACTACCGGCCGAATCGATCACCGTCCGGATCCGGTGGTTCGGGCTGGCGGTTGGATACCTGCTGGTCAATCTGGGAGACAGGATCAACGCTTCCGATCGAGGTTCGTCGCCTCTTGAGCTGAATGCCATTCTGACTCTCGGTGCCGTGTACGCGATGATCGATACCTATCGCAGTATTAGAGGACAGGTACTGCTGGCCGAATTTCGAATTCTGATCAGTGTGATGGAGGCATTGTTTATTGGGTTGTTGTGTTACTTCGACGAAGGCGTCAGCAGTCCGTTTCAGTTTTACTACTTTCTGTCGC
>CALFOL010000840.1 GCA_937919915.1 uncultured Planctomycetaceae bacterium | reverse complement strand
CACCAGTCACCAGTCACCAGTCACTGTAATACGCTGTAGAGCAGTCCGATCCTGGCCACGTCTCGCGTAGTGCCTCACAGTTTGTGAATTATTCTTTCACAGGAATCAGCCGTTTAACCCAACGGCGAGGTCGGCCTGAATCTCCTCGCCGTTGGCGTCGGGGTAAGCTAACGAAGAGACACCACACTGGAGCCGCAGTACGGAATTCGAGTGGGGAGATGATTTCCACACGGACGCCCGCCTGCGCGAACCATCCGCCAGCACGTGTGTCGTCAACCTGGCTGGCGCTGCGTGTGCCCCGTGCGTGTGTGTATCGAAGTCCGTTGTTTATTGAGGAGACCACCAATGCGTGTTTTAAATCCGAACGCATGGTCTGTTGCCTCCCAGTGCCTGCCTCATCGCACGTCTTAAACTGCGATGACTGAGTGAGCACTGGTTCTGAGGCGTTCTTACTTCTCAGATTCGAATTCAGGATTCGATAAAATGCCACTCAACAAAAAACAGCGTGAGCGACTGTTTGCGCTTTGCGGACAGTTAAACGAAGACGACGCCGTTGACCCTCGGGAATTTTTCCGCCAGCGATATCGCTGCAACGATTCCAAAGCACTGCGACTGTGCAGTCAGGTCGCTGACACCCTGTCGCTGGTGTTGTCAGGCGAGTTCGCTGACGAAACTCTGCACAGCCTGGAAGTCTTTACGGTACAACCAGCACCGAACGCTCGACGTATACTGGTGATTGTACGACCTCATGCAGACAGCGTCACGCCGGAAGAAATTCTAGCCAAGCTGGAATCGATCAACGGCGTGCTGCGTACGGAAATCGCCCAGGCGATCTCACGGCGAAAAGCCCCGTCTCTAATGTATCAGGTGCTCTGGCCCAGCACAGCGTAGACAGCCCGTTGTTCGCGAAGACAAAGGATGCTCGGCCATAACCGAGCATCCTTTTTTGAACCATATTGCGGTGTTCAAATGCAAAACGGCAAAACGCGGTTTTGCGGCAATCCTTGCGATCGTCCGAAACGGGACAATGGGAATTAACTGGACAGCTCCTGTCAGCCGCCCAGTTAATCTAAATGAATGTTTGACGATCGCCCCAGGGGGCCACTATCTAATATTTCTGGTCAACATCCCAAACACAAAATCCTTCCCGTGATCGGAAAGAACTCCCGCATGGTCCATCATCGTTCGCAACGCTCATTGATCGAATCGTTCGAAGCTATGATTCTGATGTCTGCATCGGCCGTTGACAGTGACGTCGACATTCAGCTCGAAGGCCTGGAGAACGACGGCCTCCTGACGCAGGGACCAGACGTCGCGTGATCCGCATTGTTAGCTGGCGAATCCGATCCGATCAGTGAGAGCTCGTTCGCATTAGCAATTCCTAATCGCTCACCAATCGTCACGGTCGATCAGCACCCGATTGTTCTGGAAAACACGACATTTGTTGTCGACGTCGACGCCGTGGATCCGAATGGTGATGCCCTGGAGTATTCCTTCGTGATCAATGAAAGAACGGGCGAACCAATTCTGGATGGCAGTCTGTTCAATATCGATTCGGAAACCGGAGTCCTCGAATTCAAAATCGCTCCCGATTTCGAAACTGAGTTTCGCCGAAACAGCATCATTTCGAGTGCTCCGCTCAACAGTCTCCCTTTCACCGTCTTCGTCAATGTGAGCGACGGGACCAATTCGGTCGTACGTGAAATCTGGCTGACACTGCGAGACGCTCCGGAAGAAAACGAATCGGCCCCGCGATTTCTGAATGTTCCTGATGGCATCATTGAAGTCCAGGAACGACAACGCGATGTCTGGCAGTTTGGTGCCGCGAACAGCGATGGCGACAAGCTCAGCTTCTCAGACGCTGGCGCAGATGGAGGTCCGTTCTTCATCGACATCGAAGGCAACCTGCGCATCAACACATTGCTGAAAGCCGACGATCCTCGTGACGCCGATGGCGACGGAATTTACACCACGACCGTTCAGGTTTCGGATGGCGTTCGGACAGATGATGTGGAAATCAACGTACGTATCGTGCCACTGCAACGGACAATTGCTACGCCGTTCTTCAGCGTGGAACGCGTTTTCGTTGCAGAAGGGACTGCTGTCGCGGAAGACTTTATCGCAACGGACACAGACAGCGGACTGCTGTTTTTCAGCATCACAGGCGCGGATGCAGAATCGTTTCGATATAACAATTCCACCCGTCAGATAGAATCGATCAGACCACTCGACTTCGAAGCGCCAGCCGATGAGAACGGTGACAATCTGTATATCCTGTCGGTCACTGCGTCCGATGGACAAAACTTCCGCAATGGCCTGCTGAGAGTGCCGGTGACCGACGTTGATGAATCGGCAGCAACGACTGCCCCCGTATTTACAAACGTGATCGATAACGGTGAGATCGGGCTTCCGGAACGCAACCGCACCGTGATCGATCTTGACGCAACGGATGCGGACGGTGAAGCAGTCTTCTTTGAACTGGTCGGCAACGAATCGCATTTTCGACATCGATGCTGTCAGTGGTGTTGTCACCTTCAATCCGTCCTTCGGGAACAGCACATTCAGAATCAACGCCGGATCCGGACCTGAATACGAGTCCAATGGTCCGAATCAATACGAATTCACGGCACGCACAACGGACGGTGTTAACACCAGCGATGTCACGTTGATCGTGAATATTCTGGATATCGACGAAGCAACCAACGAGGCACCACAATTCACGCAATTGTTTGACGGCACCTCAATCCGGGTGCCCAGTAACGATGCCGTGATCGTCAAACCGAATGCCGTGGATCCGGAAGGGCAGGAGGTCGAATATTTCATCGGTGGTCAGGATGCGGATGCTGTCTATTTCGATGCGGACACCGGAGAAGTGCGTTTCCGGGATCCGTCACGTCTCAGCTTTGCGCGGTTTTATCTGGTGGCGACGGACGGTCTGGTTTCCAACCGTGTGGACCTGAACGTCTTTCGCACATCAGGCCCGCCGGCTATTCAAGACAACCAGGCACCATTTATCGCATTCGTCGCCGACAAACGCGTCCCGGATGGAACCACGTTTGTCAAAGGCCTAAACGCGTCAGATACGGAACGATCTCCGCTGACGTACTCGCTTTCCGGTGTCGACGCGGATTCGTTCACGATCGACTCAATCGGACGGATCTCCTTCCTCGAACCTGCGGACAGCAGCAATCCGGGTGACGCCGACAGCGACCGCATCTTCGAATTGACCGCAAACGTCTCCGACGGTGAACGCACAGCCACCACAAACTTCACCGTCGAAATCGTCCTGCCACCGAATCCAATTGAGCCACCGTCCGGTGAAGAATTAGCGTTCACCAACCTGCCGAGCAATGGGTTGCTGGAAATCCAGGACTTCGAGTTGCCTGGGGATGCGAATGGAGACAACCGATATGAGCTCGTGTTGCGAACATCCAATGGGCGGACAAGCGTCGATCATGCATTCGAGGTCGTGGTATCCAATCTCCCGGATGCACCGATCGACAACCTGCCTCGCATCCCATCGCTGGATGGCATCAACGGAGTGGTGGATGTAGCCGAAGGCAACACGCTGGTTGGTGAGTTTACGGGCACCGACCCGGACAGTTCGACGTTGAGCTATTCGCTGCAGACAGGCTTTGCTAACGGGTCGATCGTTGGCAGAGATGGTTGGCTGTTCACGATTGACGAAAACACGGGGCGGGTTGAGTTCATTGATCCTCCAGACTTCGCCGGTCCTCAGGACGCAGATGGAGACAATCGGTATGGGATCATCGTGCGAGTTTTTGATGGTGTGAATTATCGCGACTACGACCTCAATGTTGCCGTCTATCCCGTTTGAGACTCAGCAGCGCAAAAAGGTGGCCGCCCGGTCGAAACCGGGCGGCCTGGGAGGAGTAACGATTGAGTTGCCCCAATCATCAGCAGTGACCCCCGTAAACCGTTACACACAGTGACTGGCTTTCAATTGAGGCAGTGCCTCACTTCAGACTCGCCTGAAACCTGAAAGCAGCACGAACTCGGTTTGCGTAGAACCGAATTCGTCTGTGGAAAGTGTCGTTATCTAGCAGGCGCTCTTAACCGTTTTCACGATCTGTGCTGCTACCTTGTATGGGTCAGCGTTAGATGCTGGTCGTCGGTCTTCCAGACGTCCCTTCCAACCATCTTCGACTGTTCCGATTGGAATTCGGATCGAAGCACCGCGGTCAGAAACACCATAGCTGAATTTGTCGATCGACTGAGTTTCGTGCAGGCCAGTCAGACGTTTATCGTTGTCAGCACCGTAAACGGCGACGTGAGGTTTGATCCGATCGCCATCGAACGCCTGGCAGATCTTTTCGAATGTCGCCTGGTCGCCACATTCTCGCATCAAACCGTTTGAGAAGTTGGCGTGCATGCCGGAACCGTTCCAGTCGGTTGGACCGAGTGGTTTTGGATGCCAGTTGATCGCCAGACCTTCTTCTTCTGCACATCGCTCCAGAAAATATCGAGCGATCCACATTTCGTCGCCAGCCAGAGCAGCACCCTTGGCAAAGCCCTGGAATTCCCATTGACCGGCAGCAACTTCGCCATTGATACCGCCAATTTCGATGCCTGCTTCCAGACACATTTCCAGGTGTCGCTCCACGATGTCACGACCAAATGCGTTTTTGGCACCGACTGAACAGTAGTATGGGCCCTGTGGAGGTGGGTAACCGCCCAATGGGAAACCTAATGGCAGGTTCGTTTCAGGATCCCAGATGAAGTATTCCTGCTCGAATCCGAACCAGAAGTCGGCGTCCTGGTCCTCGATCATAGCTCGACCATTTGATTCGTGCGCGGAACCATCGGCGTTCAGAACTTCAGTCATCACAATGTAGCTATCGCCCGCACGACCTGGGTCTTTGTAACAGCCAACCGGCTTCAACAGACAGTCAGAAGCACCGCCTTCAGCCTGCTCAGTCGAGCTACCGTCGAACGACCACATTGGACAGTCTTCGAGCTTGCCGCTGAAGTCCTTCTTGATCAATGTCTTGCCACGCAGAGTTTGAGTGGGCTTATAGCCGTCCAGCCAGATGTACTCTAATTTCGAATTCGCCATGTTGCGGAAACTCCTCCGATTTACTCGTTGTCACTGCCACAGAATCCGCGACGTATCGCGTTTGTGCTCTGCCGTCTGCGTCTGCGGCAATCATCCGTTGTTGGTTTCTCTTGAGTCGCCCCCAAACACTGGGTGCTGAAAACACTGTCGAAAATACTCAAAGGAACCTGGCCCGGACACAAAAATCAGACTCGATCATCGAGCCCGAATTCACATGCCGGTACCGTGAGCACCTATGCTGAATCATTCAGCACAGTTGAGGGACAAATCGCCCTACCTCTTAGATTCACGATATACCGCATAACCCATGCCAATCAAAGCAGGCAGGCCGTTTTCCGGGTTAGATTGTGGCGAGCATCCGGGCCTGATGGATTCCAGGTGGTCACCCTCACTGCTCAACCGAAGACCACCTTGCCCCTAAGCAGGTTCTGGTTGATGTACGGCGAACGAAATCGATTCGAAGGCCAGCGTCTGGCAGAATTCATAAACCGTGATGAATTGCTGCACCAGAACTTCGTCACGCACATCAAGAATGATACGTGATCGAGGATCCTGATCGGACAACAGCTTCAATCGTTGCCGAAGTTCTGCCCCCGTCACCCGTCGATCATTCAGCTCGATCAGCAACTGTCGCTCCGCCGATTGGCTCAATCGGATCTGGATATCTGTCACAGGCAGCTGGTCGGCGTCCGGCGGCGGAAGTTCGATATCCGTCTCAGTCACGCCCGGAGCCATTACCGCTGGCAACAGCGCATCCGGTTTCTGGCCAATCGAAGCCACAACGAAAAAGATCAGCAGCAGAAACACGACGTCGATCATCGGCGTCATGCTTTCGTTGTCCAGCGACCCGCGTCGCAGTCGTTGACTGGGAATTCGCATGCTAATGACCAGCCTCAGAGGACACAGCGAATTGAATGCGGCGAATGTTGTGCTTCGCACAGTGTTCATACAACCGACGAAATGGGCCGTGCTGCCCCAGCCGATCGGGGCGAATGCGTATCTCCGGCTCAACCTGTGCCGCAACCGCTGTCTGCTGCATTTCTTCGACGCGCACAAACACAGCAGCTTCTGCCTGTGGTTCGCCGCCGATGAAATAGCTGCCGTCTCGCGAGATTGTCACCGTCAGACGGTAGGGGGAATTCTCAATGTCGATTTCTCCCGTTCCAGCCAGGGGCAGCTCAACCGGCTCCGCCTGTTCGCTGCGAACAAAGTGGCTGGCGACAAGGAAGAAAATGATCAGCAGAAACACCACGTCGATCAACGGCGTGATGTTGAAACGTAAAGGAGTTCGCTGACTGTATTGCGTTGGTAGTCGCATCGTGATTCAGCTGAGTAGGTCACGCTCCTGCGTGACAATTGTGCGGACGTCTATTTGAAACATTATGCGGCAAATCATTGTAGGAGCGACCCTTTGTTTCACAATGCAGAGTCGAGCACATTACAGCACGAATCGCCAGCGAGTGAATTCGCAGCGTTTCCGTCAATTCACTCGCTCGCGCTTCGTGCTCGTAGTTGCCCGCTGTCGTGACCTGTGAATATCTGACTCAGCCGATTCTATCGAATCGTAGCGTTCTCGGGCAGACCTGATTACGATTCCGCGATCACGTTCCAGGACACCATCGAAAGGTCTGATCTATGGCTAATAAACGCGTTCTTCTGCTGGCAGGTGATTTCGTCGAGGACTACGAAATCATGGTTCCGTTCCAGACGCTGCTGACACTGGGCGTCGAAGTCGATGCCGTTTGCCCAGGAAAATCAGCGGGTGATTCTGTCCGAACGGCCATCCATGATTTCGAAGGAGATCAAACCTACAGCGAAAAGCCGGGGCACAACTTCGCCCTGAACGCCGACTTCGCGTCCGTCAATGCAGCCGATTACGACGGCCTGCTGATTCCCGGCGGCAGAGCTCCTGAGTACCTGCGACTGAACACTGAGGTATTGGACATCGTCCGCGCGTTTGATACGGCAAAGAAGCCGATTGCAGCCATCTGCCATGGAGTACAAATTCTGGCTGCGGCCGGCATTCTGAGTGGTCGCAGCTGTACGGCCTACCCGGCCTGTGGACCGGAAGTCACGCTTGCCGGTGGCGAATATAAAGAGATCGCCATTGATGGCGCGCACGTCGATGGGAATCTCGTAACTGCCCCTGCCTGGCCCGCTCACCCCGCCTTCTGCCGCGAATTCCTGAAACTGCTGGCGGTTCTTTAACCTTCGACCGCCCACAAAGAGATACTCTCCAGGATAGCACCGGCATAGACGAATGCAAGGCGCGACTATGATTTCAACTCGCGCTCAGTTGAAGAACATTATTGATAATAATGAGACGGGTGGCGGTCGCATTTTTGACCTGATCGTCCAGCTATTGATCGTCGTTTCTCTGGTCGCATCGTCCATTGAGACATTGCCGGATCTGAGTGCTGGGTGGAGCAAAGCCTTACACATCTTCGAAATTGTGGCCGTGGTGATTTTCACTGGCGAGTATCTGCTTCGTCTCTAAGTTACGGATCACAAGGTCGCCTTCGTGACCAGTTTCTTGGGGGTCATCGATTTCGTGGCGATCCTGCCGTTCTACCTTTCACTCGGGATCGATCTGCGTTCGATTCGTGCGTTTCGGTTGCTTCGTCTGTTTCGACTATTTAAGCTCGCGTGCTACAGTCGGGCAATTCGGAGGTTCCATCGCGCATTTCTGATTGCGCGAGAAGAAGTAATTCTGTTCCTGGTCGTTACGGTAATCCTGCTGTATCTGGCCGCAGTCGGAATTCACCATTTCGAATATGAAGCCCAACCAGAAGTGTTTACGTCACTGTTCCATAGCCTTTGGTGGGCCGTCACAACACTGACGACTGTTGGCTATGGCGACACCTATCCGGTGACTGTTGGCGGCCGTGTCTTTACATTTTTCATTCTTCTTATTGGACTGGGTGTTGTTTCGGTTCCAGCAGGATTAGTGGCGTCAGCATTATCAAAAGCCCGCCAAATGGAATCCGAAAGCGTTGGGCTAAATGATGACTTGCCTTAGCAGTCACGACTGTTTGATTGTTGTTTGCGAAGCCGAATCATGGCCTCACT
>CALFOL010000839.1 GCA_937919915.1 uncultured Planctomycetaceae bacterium | reverse complement strand
ATCAATTGCTCAACCACATCCAGGGCTACGTGGGTATCCGGACAAGCTGCTAGCTCGAGGCCATCAAGGAAAAAAAGACGCACCACGTCTGAAGTTAACCCGCCAATTCAAAATCCCTATCCCCGAGCCGTCCACAAAACGCCGTGAAATATGGCTATGCGCAAAATGGACTGCTACATACCGATTTGTCCAGTCGTATGTGACTCTATAGGGTGGGAGTTCGATCTTACCTTGTGGGACTTTAGTCCGAATCCAGGAGACTCACCAGAGCAGTTTACTGTCGCGGTTTTCGCTGACGGATTTCTGCTCGAAACCAACAGTGAATGGTGTTAAACTCACTGGCCCTCCATACGAATTCCTTCCTTCAGTCTGCTCGCAGTGATCCATCACCCGACAACACAACTGATCGTCACTGCTTGCCTGTGGGTTGGTGTGGTGAATGTGATGTCAGCTGCGGATTTCGATTTTCACGACCACGTTCAACCGCTGTTGCAGCAGTATTGCGTGCGATGTCATGGCGGCGACGATGTGCAAGGTGATGTTGACTTCGTCGCGATCAAATCTGCCGATGACGTGACGGACGCGTTTGAACTCTGGGAAGACGTTGTTGGGCACTTGCAGGCTGGCACGATGCCGCCGGAAGATGAGGCTCAGCCGACGGACCCTGAACGCCAGCTGGTGATCTCGTGGTATCGGCAGTTTATGGATGCCGTTAAGGTCCGTCCGGCTGTGTTTCGGCCACGTCGGCTGTCGGTCGTTGAATACAGGAACACACTGAAGTCGGTTTTCGGATTCGATCTGGAAGTTGCAATCATGGAGGCCGAACAAACCGTGGCGGAACGATCGTTGGTGGTCAAATTGCTGCCGACCGATCCTCCCGGAAAGAGTGGCTTCAAAAACGATACTCATGCCAATCCACTGACGACCGTTGTGTGGGACCAGTATTCGTACCTGACCGACGCTGCTATTGAGCAGCTGTTTTCGAAATCGCGGCGTACAGAACTAGCGGCATTGATCGAGTTAACAGACGTCGATTTGTCGTCGACGATGTTATCCGTCGACCAGGCGAAGTCTCTGCTGGAGACAATTATTGCTAAAGCCCAGCGGCGGCCGTTGACGGATGAAACGCGAACAGGCATTGCTGCCAGGCTGCAGAGCAAACCTGGCAGTCCGCTGATCGACGCTGTGAAGTTCGAGATCAAGGCGACTCTGATGTCACCGCAGTTCATGTTTCGCGGCCTGCTGTTAGGCGGTGAAGCAGGTCAGCGTCAGGCGGTGGATAACTATGAACTGGCAGAACGCGTGTCGTATTTTTTCTGGGGAGACATGCCGGATGATCGACTGATGACTCTGGCCAGCAACGGGACACTGACGGATTCTGCTGTACTGGCGACGGAAGTTGATCGGTTGCTGGCCTCGCCGCGTGCTCGGCACCTGTCGGACGTGTTTGCCACGGAATGGCTGACGCTTAATGAAATCGAGCATGTGTCTGATGACGTCCCGCGGTGGGTCGCGTTGAAATCACAGCCGTTGGATTTTATGCACTATCTGTTTACAGAGAATCGACCTTTGCTTGAACTGATTGATTCTGACACGGAATTCATCAACCCGCATACTGCACGCATGTATGGTGGCGATGCAAAGCAGATGACGAAGTATGTCAAGCAGAAGGGCATCGAAGTTGAGATCGTGGCGAATCAGAAGATTACCCTGAAGGCCACAACAGAACGAGGCGGGATTCTGACCATGCCTGGCATTCTGGCGATGAACAAGGGCCCGATTTTACGTGGCACATGGATGCTGGAGCGAATTCTGGGCGAAGAATTGCCCGAGCCACCGGCCAATGTCGGGCAGGTGCCACCGAATAAGGGCGGCCAGACGCTGACGTTTCGAGAGCGATTCGAACAACACCGCAGCAACCCGACGTGTGCTGTATGCCACGACAAAGTGGATCCGCTGGGATTCGCATTAGAAAGTTTCGGGGACAAAGGGGAATATTTGGCGCGTAAGCCAGACGCCAGTATTGATACCAGTGGACAGCTGCCATCAGGGGAAACCTTCGATGATTTCGCTGAGCTAAAACAGATTTTGACGACAACACAGCGGGCAGCTGTGATTCGCAATATGGTTGAACGCACGTTGTCGTTCGCGTTGTGTCGAAAACTGACAATCTATGATCGGCCCGAAGTCGATAAGATGACACAGGAATTGAGTAACACCAACGGCACGTGGCGAGACCTGTTTCTGGCTGTGGTGAATAGTGTGCCGTTTCGTGAGACAATCCTGCCAGAGTGACGTAATTGCTGGCTGACGCTGGCGGCTCGCCCTGGAAGGGATTGCATTCGGGTTAACGAAGGAAATGCAGTATGAAAAATCGTATTCAGCGACGAACGTTTCTGCGAGGCGCCGGGGTTCTGCTGCCGTTGCCGTTCCTGGATCTGATGGAGGCGTCGGCCAGAGGCAAAAGTGCTGAGACTGCGCCGCCGAAGCGTTTTCTGACGCTGTTTAAACCAAACGGTGTGCATCCGCCATCGTGGAATATCAGCGGCGGCAGTGAGACAGATTTTCGTATGTCTCCGCTGATGAAGCCGTTCGAAAAACATCGGGACGATATCCTGGTGCTGGACAATATGGGCGACTTCGGATTTTCATCGCACGCCAATTCAACGCGCCGATTTCTTTCCGGACACCATACGAATACGAAGTCCGCGTCGATCGACCAGTTGATTGCTGATGAGATAAAGGCGGATACGCCGCACCGTTCGCTGGAACTGACTACGGAAGGCCTGTTCCCTAACCAGATCGGCTGCAGTTACATTTCGTACGACAAAAACGGTGCGCCGATTCCACGAGAAAGCGATCCGCAGCTGATTTTTGATCGTCTGTTTCGAAATCCGATGGCCAACGCAAAACAACGCGAACGCATGACCAGCGTGCTGGATCGCGTGGGTGAAGATGCGCGTTCGTTGGCCCGCAAAGCTGGCCGCGAAGATCGCGAAACACTGAACGAATATCTGAACGTCGTGCGTGAATCCGAGAAACGGCTTAGCAACATGCACCTTGCCGAACCGAAGATTGATGTCGCGGCGTTTACGCGGCCAGTCACGGGAGCGAACCTGAACGAACAGGTGGAGTCGATGCTGGACATGATCGAACTCGCGCTGTGGACCGATTCGACTCGCTGTATCACGTACATGCTGGGCAACAGCAACAGCCGCATGGTCTTCGA
>CALFOL010000838.1 GCA_937919915.1 uncultured Planctomycetaceae bacterium | reverse complement strand
CTTTCGCGGCGTGTGACAACAACTGCCAACTGCCAACTGAAAACTGAAAACTGAAAACTGAAAACTGAAAACTGAAAACTGAAAAACATGACTTCCGAACTTCCTAAAGCATACGAACCATCCGCCGCTCAAGCCCGTTGGGTAAAGGAGTGGGAAGCGCGTGGGTATTGCGACGCCGATCCGATACCGGGACGTGAGCAACATACGATCATGATTCCGTTGCCCAACGTCACCGGTGCTCTGCACATGGGGCATTGCCTGAACGGCACCGTGCAGGATCTGCTGACCCGCTGGCGTCGCATGCAGGGACGTGTCGCCTTGTGGATGCCCGGCACCGATCATGCTGGCATCGCGACTCAGGCGGTGGTTGAACGCCGGATGCTGGAAGAAGAAGGCCTGACTCGCCACGACATCGGTCGCGACGCGCTGGTCGAACGCATTTGGAAATGGAAAGACGAATACGAAGTTCGCATCCTGAACCAGTTAAGACAGATCGGAGCCAGCTGCGATTGGCGACGAACGCGATTTACGCTGGACGACGTGTGCAGCAAAGCCGTACGCCGAACGTTTTTCAAGATGTTCAGCGATGGGCTGATCTTCCGCGGCAAACGCCTGGTGAACTGGGATCCACACCTGCAAACCGCCGTTGCCGATGACGAAGTTTATACCGAAGACGTTGACGGCAACTTCTGGACGTTCAACTACCCGATTGTTGACGACGCCGGTCAGCCGACCGATCGAGTCATCCGCTTCTCAACAACTCGCCCGGAAACAATGCTCGGCGATACCGCGATTTGTGTACATCCCACCGACGAACGCTATACGGACATCATCGGCAGGATGGTCCGAATCCCGGTCAACGGACGCCTGATCCCGATCATCGCCGACGCGTTGCTGGCCGACAAAGAGCTCGGCACCGGAGCCGTTAAGGTCACTCCAGCGCACGACCCGAACGACTACGCCTGTGGTCTCCGCAACGATCTGCCTATGATCAATATTCTGAATTCGGATGGAACCATCAACGAAGAAGGTGGCGAGTTCGAAGGCATGGATCGCAAAACGGTTCGCAAGGCCATCGTGGCAAAGATGGAAGAACTCGGTCACTACGAAGGCGTTGAAGACCGCAAGATTCCGAAGAAGTTCAGCGATCGCAGCAAAACGGAAATCGAGCCGTACCTGAGCGACCAGTGGTTCGTGAAGATGGACACTCTTGCGCAGTCAGCGATGGACGCTGTCAGCGACAAGCGAGTCAAAATCTTCCCGCAGCGTTTCACCAAGACGTACATGGACTGGCTTGGCGAAAAGCGAGACTGGTGTATCAGCCGTCAGCTGTGGTGGGGACACCGGATTCCGATTTGGTCGAAGAAACTCGACACGTCTCCGGAGTTGATGGAGAAATTGCTTTCGTATTATTCCCAGAAGAATGACGGCCGGGATGTTTCGGATGGATCGATTTTCTGTCCAGTTCCCGAACATGCCGGGAGCATTACTGCCGTGATTACGGACGGAATCGAGCCCGGAGAGAAGCTACTGTTGATGTGTGTGGCAGATGGGTGCGAGGAACTCGAACAGCAACTGCAGACAGACGGCTTCGTACAGGACCCGGACGTTCTCGACACATGGTTCAGTTCCGCCGTGTGGCCGCACGCTACGCTTGGCTGGCCGAACGAAACCAGCAACCCACCGCTGGCGGGATCTGAGAATTCCCAATCTGAACGTTCAGCAGGCGGCAAAAACGAAGTTCTCGACTACTTCTACCCCGGATCTGTCCTCGTGACGTCCCGAGATATCATTTCGCTGTGGGTCGCCCGCATGGTTTTGATGGGGCTCTACAACATGAAGGAAGTGCCGTTCGAACACGTCTATATCCACCCCTCGATTCAGGATTCATTCGGTCAGCGGATGTCGAAGTCGAAGGGCAACGGGGTCGACCCGCTGGACCTGATCGACAAGTACGGCACCGACGCTGTGCGTTTCACGATTGCTTCGATCGCCGGCGATACGCAAGACGTGCGATTGCCGGTTGGCTATGAATGTCCTCATTGCGAAGCGGTGACCCTACAAACCATCAAGCATCAGAATATGAAGCCGGATGGCGGACCAACGCCATCGATCACCTGCAAGGACTGCAAGAAAGACTTCCAGTTCCCAAGTCCATGGTTCAAGCCAGACGAAGGTGCTGCGGTCGCTCGGATCGTCAGTGATCGCTTCGACTTCGGCCGAAACTTCTGCAACAAGCTGTGGAACGCTTCACGATTCGCCTTCATGAATCTGGAAGGCTACACACCCGGAGCCATCGATTCGGTGGATCTGAAAACGGAAGATCAGTGGATCTTAAGCCGGCTGGCCACGACCGCTCAGCAGGTCACCACCATGCTGGGGCGATACCAGTTCGACAAAGCCACGCACACAGTTCGTGACTTTACCTGGAACGAATTCTGCGACTGGTACGTCGAGATGCTAAAGCCTCGCTTGAAGGATGAATCCGCTCGACCACTGGCGCAGCGCGTGCTGGTGGTTGTGATCGACAACCTGTTAAGGCTGCTGCACCCGTTTGCTCCGTTCATAACGGAAGAACTGTGGCAGAAGCTGAATGAACTCGCGGGTGTTCGCGGGCTGAATCAACAAACAGCGGCAGCTGACAGCGTGATGATCGCTGCGTGGCCCTGGCAGCAAATGGAAAACTCAAATCCGAAATCTGAAATCTCAGATCTGTCGGAAGCTTTGATCAGTGCCGAGCTGGAATCGCGGTTCGAGCGTCTGCAGGAAACAGTTGTGGCCGTTCGCAACATTCGTGGGCAGTACAAGATCAGTCCGAAAGAGCCGTTGAAGCTGTTCATGAAATGTTCACCGGAAGTAGCCGCACAAATGTACGCGGTGGCTGATCAGTTCGACAATCTGTCACGCACCATGCTGGAAGCGGCTGGCCTGGATATTACTCCGCCACCCGGAGCCGCCGGTTTTAGTCTCAAAGACGCTGACGGGTATGTTCCGCTGGATGGACTGGTTGATAATACGGCCGAGAAAGCCAAGCTGGAGAAACAGCAGGCGGAATTGCAAAAGCAAATCGCGGGCAGCGAACAGAAGCTGGGGAATCCCGGATTCGTCGACAAAGCTCCGCCGCATGTGATCGATGCTTTCCGGAAAACACTCGCAGAACGACAGGCTCAACTGGAGAGCGTGGCACGAATGATCGAGGAACTGAGCTAACGCTGGCCAGAGTTCGTTCGTTTACAGCGTATTACGCTGACCTA
>CALFOL010000837.1 GCA_937919915.1 uncultured Planctomycetaceae bacterium | reverse complement strand
CCACCAGCCGAGTGACCGTCTGAACCAATGTTTTTGCTGGTAGGTTCAAGTCCTGTAGCGACTGCCATCTACAGAATATTCTACTCCAGCCAAAAACTCGCATTCGCTCCACCTAAGTCACTGCAGACGATTGCTGTTGTGCCAACTTCAGGAGTCGTTCGTGCACAGAACTGCACCACATGCGAAAAACCAACCATCCGAAGTCGTCTGGCCTGCATGACAGGAACCCAAAAAGCGCTCCTCGTCGGAGTCATCGCTGCCGCAATCATTATTCCGATTGCTCTTGATGACGATGATAACGCCAGCTAAATCTGAGTGACAATCGTTATCAGGACAGCTTGAAGTGACTGTTGACAACCCCGGACAAAACTGAGAAGCCCGCAACAAGATGCGGGCTTTTCTTTGCGCGCCAGCATGCAAATCTGCCCCTGTCTGCTTAACAACTTTACACAACAGCCTGGAGTCTTTGCGACAGCATCGCCATACTGTGACTGTCTGGTTGCTGCGAACAGTGACTCGTTTGATTTCAGGAAACTACGTTGGAGAGCAAAATGCTGCGATGTGTGTGTGCGGGAATCGTCCTTGCTGTATTCGTCAATTTTGTGGTCGGTGCTGATGCGGCGCCGCCTGCATCTGAGAAACTACAGAGTATTTTTAACGGCAAAGACCTCATGGGATGGGATGGTGATTCTCGTCTCTGGACTGTTAAGGATGGACTCATTCATGGGGAAACGACGGCCGAAAATGCCGCCAATGGAAACACGTTCCTAATCTGGAAAGATGGCCGCACACAAGACTTCGAACTACGACTATCGTTCCGCTGCAACAGCACAAACAACTCCGGAATCCAATACAGATCAAAGCACATTGCACCGGGCGACAAAGTTCGAAACGACTGGGTAGTTCGAGGCTACCAGCACGAAATCAGAAACGAAAACAAACTGCCAAACGTCTCCGGCTTCATCTACGATGAAGGTGGCAAACGTGGCCGAATTATTCTGGTCGGGCAAAAGGGAACGTGGAAAGGCAATGCTTTGGAACAGTCTGAAGAGAGCCTTATTGATGCGGCGGAATATGAAAAGCTGTTTCGTCTGGACGATTGGAACGAGGTCGTCATCATCGCGAACGGCAAACACCTGCAACACTATATGAACGGACGACTCGTCATGGATTTTCACGACAGTGACGAAAATGCCCTGTCAGACGGCGTGCTGGCACTGCAGCTACATGCTGGCAAGCCGATGTGGGTTGAGTTCAAAGACATCCGAATTGCCGAATTGAACTAAATGCACGACGACTCGGTTTTCGGGGAGGGGCGTGACGAACTGCTCTCCCCGATAGCCGGTTTGAGATGATGGGAGTCGTAGGCCACCACGTGAGCTCGACAGCAGAAGTCAACTTTCCAAAATTGAAACACGCGGCTCGCTTAATTACGATTCATCCCCATCGGACACCGCCGCGCAGGATTTTTGTCAGTGCTCTGTGTTCTTCGTGCAGTAGTTTGTAGTTTTGTTGCGATTCAGCCACAAGGTGGCGACAGGCTGTAGCCTCGGGCGGAATCCGGTCACGACCGTTCAACACAAGGGCAGAAACATCCTGGGCAGTCGTGGAGGGACGACAGGAGCCTTGATTCGCACTCGGTCCTTGCCGTCCCTTTGGGACTCAACCTGACGACAGAATCCAACTACGGACTCACGTCCGTGGCTACAAGATGTCGTCCCGTTGGGACTGAATCGCACTCCCGAAAAGCATTCGGCGCCCGTGAACCACGCCCTTTGGCGGCTCAAAATCCTTCACGGCGTTGCCCATCCGGGCGACATCTCAACCGCGAGCTTCAATTCGAGCCATAGAGGCTTTCACGTACCGACTGGCTTCTGCAGCACGTTCGATTGCATTCTTGAATGCTCCCGCGTCTTTCACTCCGGCAAGCTTCATCAGTGTCTCACCACTGGTTCCAATAAACCGAATGTCACTGGCTTTGAAAAACACCTGGCCAGCGTTCTGATGCAACTCGACATGGTCAAAGTCACCCAGCGGTATTGAAGAGATTAACTGCGGGGTTCGTGACGACCAGATCTGCACAGTACGATTGGTCAGCACATAGCGATGGCCAAACACTTTCTGAAAGGCATACAGCAGAACGCCAAGCGGAGCAGTAGCCAGTGCAAACAGGTGAGACAGACTGGGTCCCATTCCAAAAATTCGGATCGGGAGGCACTCATAAAGAGTTCCCAACAATTGACCGATGCCACCCGCCGCAATGGAGGGGTACTCGATCATCACAACGGCTTCGGTAGAAGGGCTTACGCCAGCGATTGCCTGAACTGTCATGGAATCAGATTGCTGAAATTTGAAAACGAATGTGGCTCTCGACAGTCAGCAAAATAGCACGAAAACTAAAGATTTTCCAGCGTCGCGACAGATCAGCCATAGCTTTCGCGGGAGCGGGAAGAGCCATATTTCTATTCCACTGCGGTATCCAGCTTCTCAGCCTTTTTCCCGTCATCTTCTGCGTCAT
>CALFOL010000836.1 GCA_937919915.1 uncultured Planctomycetaceae bacterium | reverse complement strand
GGTCCCCGAGTAAATGCCGCTGGTTGACGGTCGATCGTGGGTCTTCAAGTTGGTTAAAGTTTTGAACAAGAGAATCAACATCTCGAAGCGGTTCTGACATTGCACTGACCCGTGTTTGGTTTGTGATCCGAGGAAGCTGTACGTGCTTCACCAATCATCACCAGAATCACGCCCGAGCGCAAGTCGATGAATTCACCGCAAACTACTCAGAGTGCGAGTTGGCCGTGCAGGCTCTGGTCTTTCGACCTGACGTCCTGAAACGCTTCCTGTCCGATTCCAGAGTCGTCAATTGTCTCCGATCACGTGAGCACTACGACGACGCTGTTCTTGGTGGGTGGCTTGCCCGGGAAGGAAGTGGAATCGCTTATCACACACCATCACCTGTGCAACATATCGGCAATGTTTCATCGATATTTCCGATTCATCATGATCTTCGAAATCTGGCGAATGCTGTTCGATCGGTGTCGGACAGCCCCAAATGGAAACCAGCAAAGCCGAGACCAGGTCGGCTCAGTCTGGTCGGCTGGAATACACCTACGGGACTGGGAAGTCTCAACCGCGATCTTGTTCAGCAACTCAAAATCAAACGCTGGCTGGCACCGCCGCATCCTGGAATCTCGACATCGGACGACGAGCCAAGTGGTGTCCACGTCGTGTCTGAACTTCCCACTCGCCCCGACCAGGAACGATGGTTCTCTGGATCGGATTGGTTGTTGTTTGCCGAACGGCCCTACGTAGACTATGTGCCGATCATCGCGGCGCACGCGGGGAACGGAGTGGCCTGCATCCCGATGTGGGAGTGGGTTCAGCCCGATCAACCGTGGCTTCAGTTCGTCGATCTGATGATCTGCCCCACGATGCATACCTATCGATTGATGGATGACTGGACGCGACGATACAGCTTCGATTGGAAGAATGTCTTTGTACCGTGGCCGGTGGACGCCACGCGTTTTCCGTTTCAACAACGAAGGGTGTGCCAGGAATTTCTATTCGTCAACGGCTGGGGAGGCGGCCAGGCACACTGTCCGAATGGCGCACCGGTGGGGCATCATCGGAAGGGGGTGGAACTGATCATTGCTGCTGCTCGGCTGGCCCCGGATCTGAGATTTGTGATTCGTTCCCTTACACCGTTATCGTTCGCATTACCCGAAAACGTCCGCGTGGCCCCCGCACTTCGTGACAACTCCAGACTCTACGATGAAGGGGATGTTTGCGTTCAGCCCAGTCACTATGAAGGGCTTGGTCTGCAGTTGCTCGAGTGTCAGGCCGCCGGAATGCCACTGGTCACAACGGACGCCTCTCCGATGAACGAAGCCAACCCATGGCGCACAATTCCAACCTGTGGACGCGAAGTTGTCAACGTGGGTGGCGGATTCATCTCGGCAGAACTCATGACGCCCGAGACTCTTGTGGAAACACTGCGACCGTTGGTTGGTATGGATATTCGCCAGGCCAGTCGTGATGCAAGAATGTATATTGAACAGGAACGCAACTGGAGTATTGCAAGACGTTCGATTCTTGCGGAACTGGTGAGGCGATAGAATGAGTGAATCGCTGAACAAAACAATCGATTGCCAGTGGCTCGATCACAACAATTCCTCGTGCCAGCTCTTGCAGCTGTTGACGGGGCTTGAGGACAGGAAGCACTGCGCTGTGAGTCACGATGCATGTGCGTCGTGCGTGAAATGGTATCCTCCCACAGAAGACCATCTGAATCCGGTAGTTGCCTCACTGCTTTACACACTGAGTTCAAAGGTCGCACAGTCCGATGGCTTGCCGGGTTGTTCTTCAGCCCGTGCCGTCGAGCTGAGAAATCTGGCTCTGAATTCCATCCCAAACGACTTCGATGCGACGCCGGTTTCTGACCACGTCGACACACAACAAAACACAGACATTGATGATATCGGTCAGATTATCCCCAGACCTCCCCGTCGCTATGGTAAACGCGTTCAGGAATGGGCAGTCGCCATCACCACAGCGCCTCGGAAGCAGGCGACACTTGACAGTTGTCTAAGAAGTCTGATTGCAACGGGGTGGACGACTCCTCGAATTATCGTAGATGGTGACGTCGCAATTTCTGCAGCATGGGATCATTTGCCGGCAACGCAGCGAAATCCGCGAATCGGAGCGTGGCCCAGTTAAGCAGTCGCTTATATGTTTTCGCACATAATAATCTTCGGA
>CALFOL010000835.1 GCA_937919915.1 uncultured Planctomycetaceae bacterium | reverse complement strand
GTGAAGAGTCCGGTGGATGGGATCTGAGTGGGAGAGTGGGAGAGTGGGAGAGTGGAGATTTGAAACGTTTGGCTTTTGGTGCGCGGACTTTTTGACCACGAAGGGCACGAAAGAGCGGCAAGGAGAGTTTTGGACAGGTGGGAACGGAGTGCTTTGCCACGACCAGGATTTAGGGTTCGGGTCTGTAGCTGGACTCGCCAGAGTTCAGGTTATTGCCGTTCGAATCCCGAAGTCTGGCGACTCCGGCTACCCTAACATTAGGCTTTGACGCAGCAGGAGAATGCCGTTTGCAAGCTGTTTGGTTGAGCTGCTGCGGTTTACGTCATGAGTTTTCGCGGCGGTGTCCCAGAAAACCGCTGGCCGTATCGGCCAGGTTGTGGCGAAACGATTCAGTCTGGTCCAGCAGTGATGTCAACGTCTGGCTGTCCTGCTGAACGCTCTGGCATGTACTTTCCAGGTTAGGAAACAACCCGTGCAGCAGTCGTGATTCGGCCATTGATTGCGCGAACTGCTGCACGCGCTTCGTCAAACCGCTGCGGAGCTTCCAGGTAAACATTGTCACCAGGAAGCCTGACCAGATGACCAGGAAGATCAATGCCGGAATGTAGAAGTCGACCGTCAGCAGCGGTTTCGCTTCCGTCGCCGTGCCCACCATCGGTGCCAGAAACGAGGACCAGAAAAAGTTGTGACCGATGCGGCCGACGAGAAACAGGATGAACGCTATGAACAACACTTCATAGCGAAATCGGGTGAACGGACTGCTGTTGATCATCGACAGTTCTTCAATGACCTCATCCACAGCGCGGGTGGCATCACCAAGAAACTCGCCCTCAACCGTCGCCGCATTCCGCCGCAGGTCCGTCAGGTCGCGGCGGTCTTCTGACACCTTGTATTCGATCCCTGCGCTGCGGACATAGCCTGAAATCAACAGGCGACTTTCCTGCAGTTGCTGATCGCTGATGCCGAACGTGGACAGTCGGTCGAGCGAGCTTTCGGCTTCCTGTTCTTTCGCTCGCGACTTCACCCAGCGAGCTCCCTGCACGGCACCGATCAACGCCATCTGGGCGGACGTGCGAGCTCGAAAAAACGTGAACGAAGCAATGAACGCTCCTAGTCCGTTGTATAGCCGCAAGACAGACGAGAACGGACTAAAGCCCCACTTCTCAGCCACAGCAGTCAACAGCCGTTGTTCCCACAGCGACCGATTCGCCAGCAATTCCTGACACAATTGCTTCGTGAGTGTTTGCTTGATCTGCGTTCGCTGCTGATCGAGCACTGCCGAGAGTTCGGCTACTTTCGGCTGATGGGCGTCGTAATCTGCGCGGCAAATTGTCAGCGCTTCCTGCAGCAGGTCAATCAAATTTGCTCGGCGAATCGCGACGCGCTTGGCCGCTCCCAATTCGTTGCTCAATAGATCGAGAATTCGTCCAAAGTCGCCGGTGGGGCGCTGACCGTTGCGCTGTTCAGAGAGGGCTCGATTCGAATCGACGAAGAACATTTCCGGGACTTCATATCCTGACTTAAGAAAGTTCTTCCAGTCGTCACGAATGTCGCTGTCCAGATCAGCGTGCGTCTGTACGAACACTAATCGGCAACCGGCGGCGACATCGGCCAGTTCGTCGATGACGCGTGCGTTTTTGTATTTTTGCTGAGTCGACGTGTACAGCAGCACGTCGCAATGCGGAATAATGTCTCGCAGGATGGCCAGGTTACTGCCAGGTGCTGCGCCTTCGCTGGTATCCGGGTCGGGGCAGTCGATAATCACGATGTCTCGCAGCACCGCCGCGTCGATTTGCTTGACCCGAAACCTGTCCAGATCCAGCCCCAGCGCTTCGACCGGCATCTCGGGATGAACAAGCAAAACAGGCGTTGTGGTGGTGGGACGTTGTCGACCTGCGGTTGTTCCTTCTGTGCCGATCAGTGCGTTGACCAGTGAGCTTTTTCCGGTGCCGGTGCCGCCGAACGTGGCGACGACAAGTGGGGTTTCCAGTCGAATTCGCAGCACCGCGACTCGATCCAGCAGGTGTCTGACCAGCGATCGCGAGCGTCGGGCCGTTTCCCAGTTGGGACAGTCGTCGATCCAGCGATGCAAACGACTGGTCAGGTCGTCGACTTCGGTCAGCAGAGCGATGTGTTCCAGCTGCTCATGTTGCGTCATAACGCGGATACCTGTGAAAGGATGAAGTGCGTGAGGGTCAGTCTGCGGGGGGAGCCTGAACAGGTTTCGACGTTGTGTTTGCGGATGCCTCGCCGCTGCCCAGCTTTGCGACCAGTCCGCCAAGTTCCGCTAGCGCACTTTCCAGTTGTAGGTATTCTTCGGAGGTCGGCAATCCCGCGGCCGCCTGCATTTCTTCCGGAAGGTTGCCCAGTAGTTCCTGACGAATTAACTGCGTCAGCCAGTCCACTCGCCGCTGAGTAAACACGCTGTGCAGCCGATGAAACCATGTCTGCAGCATTCCTGCACTTGTGCCAGCGGCCCCTGCGAGCGCCGTGTCGCCAGCAGCGGCGGCGACTGTTCCACCGGCAACATCGGTGACCACGTGGATGACCAGGTTGGCCGCGGAATCGGCAATCAGCGGAGCCACGGTTTCTCCGGCAGGTCCCATGCCCAGACTGAACAACACCACGCTGGTCATTGGCCGAACGGCGGCAGACACGTTGTGTAATTGTCGATAGAACTTAAACAGTTCTGGACTGTCTTCACTGAAAGATTCCATCTCCGCAGCCACTGTGTCACGCAGCTCGGCTGCGAAGTCAACGGCGCTGTGGTGTCGCTTAAGCGTGTCGAGCAGTTTTGAGCGTGACGCACCTTCCAGAATCGCTTCGACTCGCGGTTTCACCATGCGGTTGCCGGTGTCCGCCATCCATTGCAGCTTGTCCAGCAGTTCTTCCACAGTGGTCAGCACAGCCGACCATTCTGCTTCGCGGTATTTGTCCAGCGGCGGGACAGGTTCGCCCTGTACTGCATTGCGAGCCAGCCGAAACGGCCACGTGACGCCAGTGCCGATGGTGTCGTAGAACGAATTGACTTTCCTGGCCCAGCCCTGTTGCCGAGCTTTCCACCATAAGCGAATTTCGTCGACGAACGAGCTGTTGGGTGGCGATGGCCAGTCGCGAATTTTCAGCACGGCTTCGGAAGAGAGTTTCTCTGACGCAGCCGCCAGTTCTTTGCTCGCAGATTTCAGATGCCGCAGATGCCCTGGTAATCCGTCGGAAGAATTCAGCAGTTGTTTTAGTGATCCTCGCAGCGTGCGAATACGAATTTCCGCGAATCGCAAATTCGAAAGGTCTTCTCGAAGGTTCCGCGGCCTGGCGTTTGGGTCAACGCTGTCCGACCCCCAGCCTTCTGGTACGGGCCACGGGCGATCGTAAAACGGCAGCGTCAATGCTTCAGCCGCGCGGCGATCGTTGGGAGCAAGATAAACGGCATCGGGCTTGATATTGGTTTCGCTGCAGAATGTGTGCAGCCACACCGGCCAGAATTCTTCATCCTCGGGCAGCAGGCACTGATTAAAGACCACCAGGATGGCTTTGTCTTCGGAGCCCGCTTTGCGGAAGAATTCCTTAACGGCCGCGTCGTTGTATTTTTGTTGAGTCAAGACCGCGATCAGCACATCGGCGGAACGGCGAACTGCGTCGGCGCGGACCCAGTTGATGCGTGCATCGCTGTCGATGTCGGGCGTGTCCAGTACCAGCAGTGTCGGCGGCAGTTCGGGTGCGGGCCGCCAGTACAGATCGTGGTTTTCCGATTCTTCGAGGGCCGAAGCAGCGCTTGACCATTCGTGGAGTATGAAATCGGGAAAGATTGTTTGCAGATCGTGCTTTTGAGTGAATCCATCGGGCACCAGACAGACTGGATGTTTGGTACCGGAGGCCATGGGGCTGGTTGAACTGGCCTGGCAGCCGGCGAGGTGATTGAAGGTGACGCTTTTGCCGATGTTGGTTCCGCCCACAACGGCCGCCACCAGCCACGGTTCACTGCCCAGTTGGGGCATCAGTTTTTGCCGCAGGAGTTCGTACCATTCCTGGCCGTCGAGATCGTCTGGACGGAGGAATTCCGCCTTTTGCTGCAACTTTTGGAGCCGATCATAGACGCTTCGAGTCGCGTCGGCGATCTGATGGAAGGTTGTTTGAAGTTCGTTGTCTGTAGACATGAAATTTCGAAAAGGACTCTACTGCACGGTGGTAGTTGTTCGTTGCAGACAGTGAATGCCTGGCGTCAAAACCGGAAATGATCGGCCCTTTCTACGGGCCATCGTGCGTAGTGTCCTCGACCAGCCGATATTTTGCAAAACGGATTGATGAATAGATGATCGTTCTCTGTTTCCGGTACGGTGCGTTGCGAAAACCGGCGAAGCGGTCAGCGGTTTTCGGCTTGCCTGAGATACCGGCACGCGGCGGCAGCAAGTGAATCACCAGCGATTCTGTTAATTCACTCGCTGGCGCTTCGTGCTGGTAAACTTTGCTGGTTGAAACCCTGCGTGGCCCTCGACGGCCGTTGCTGCGGGGAGGTAAAATCAGACGGTATTCGTTATGATTTGCAGCTCTGACTCAGACGATCCACCGTTCAATATCATTCCGAGCCGACTACAGCGAATTTCGCTGACTTGTGGCCGCGGCGATAGGTTTTCGACACCAAAACGCCTGCCCCCGCAAGCCCAGCGCGTACACCACATTGGGTAAATTGCTCTATGAGATCTCCACAGTCACACTTTGTCACAATTGGAATCATTGCAACTGCGATTTGCGTCTGCAGCCTCTGCCCAGCGAACGGCCAGGATCAGGCGACGCAGGTCGGTGCAGCCGAAACGTGGCTGCGACAGACGGTGGAGATCTCAGGAACGGTTCAGACCGATACGGTGCTCAAACTATCTGCGACGAATGTCACATCGGTCTATTTTAACGGGCAACGACTGCTCAGAAATCGGGCCGTGAACGGGGTGGTTGCGTGGAAGATCGGTACTTTGATCCGCAACGGTGCCAACTGTATCGCCGTTGCCGCCGGGAAAGCCGATGCAGGACGACCGCTGACCGCGTGGCTGATTTCGTCGAACGGTCTGCAGATAAACTATTCGCAATGGAAGATGACCGCGGACATTCCACCAGTCGGGTGGCAGAAAACAGATTTCAACGATCGTGACTGGACGCCCGCCCCGACACAGCCGGCCGCCACGACTCTGCGTAAAGCGACTGCGACTCAGCTGTCGTGGATTGCGGACGACAACACGACACACGTCGAAAACGGACGATTACGAATCCGTAACGGCGACCACGTGGTACTGCTCGGCGGCACGTTCATCGAACGTGCTCAACAGTATGGCTACCTGGAGTGTGCGTTGACCACGTCTGCGACTGAGCACAACGTCACGTTTCGAAACCTGGGATGGAGCGCTGATACCGTCTTCGCGGAATCTCGCGGAATTTTTGATGCGCCGGCCAAAGGCTACGAACGGATGATTGAACATGTTCGCGCCGAAGAGCCGACGCTGATTCTGGTGTGTTACGGACAAAACGAAGCACTGAGCTTTGCGGGCGGCGCTGAAGGCATCGATCGGTTTAAGGCTCAACTGAAAGTTCTGCACCGCGACCTGACAGCGTCTGGAGCGGACGTTGTGTTTCTGACGCCGCACCCGTTTGTCACGCTGGCGGCTCCACGACCGGACGCCGCGAAGTGGAACCAGCGACTGAGCGATTACGCTGCTGCGGTCATAGAAGTTGGGGCAGGCGTTGGTTCATTCGTGGCAGACCTGAACGGCAACTTTGTGCGAGATATCGCCGCAGCGGGTAGTGATCACTTTGGCGGAACGCCGGCATTTGACGATCCCGACGGACATCCTGAACTGACTGCAATTCGCAACAGCATGTGGACAGACAACGGCATGCATTGGAATGCAGCAGGTTACAAAGTGGTGGCATCGGTTGTGGCGTCACGCCTTTTCGGCGGCGCTGCAGAAAGACCGCTGATCGTCATCGACACGGAAGTCCGGACGGTGACGACAGAAGCCGGGGAAATTCGTCACATCAAATGGCAGGACGACAATGCCGATGTTGTGTCGTTTCAATATCGGCGAAAGTCTTTGACGACACAGCCTGTCGCCGTGGACTGGCGAGCTGTTTCGTCCATCCAGCCGGTGATCAGCATCGACTCAGGCAGCAAGCAGGATGCCGTCGGCTTTGTGGCAGCAGGACTGGCCGCAGGTTCTGTGTTTGTTGCACAGCGGGCGAATGATTTCGAAGAACTGCGGCAACTGGTGACGCGGAAGAACGAGTTGTACTTTCATCGCTGGCGTCCGCAGAACATCACTTATCTGTTCGGTTTCCGGAAACACGAACAGGGAAACAACGCCAGCGACATCGCGAAGTTCGACCCGCTGATCGAGACATTGGAACGTGAAATTCACGCTGCGAAGCAACCGCAATGGCAGACAGTTCGAGTGACCACAGCTGAGTAAGTAACGGTGCCGAGACAGGCTCCGTATAATGGCCTTGCATTCCAAGGCCGTCGGGCTGATATGGGAGGACTTATCGACGGCCCTGGAAGGCCATCGTACACAGCATTCGGTAAACTGCTCCAGTATTCCGTATTCCTACTCGTATTCCGACTTGACTTAAAATTCGGATAGGGTGCAGCGAAAGTCGTCAAGACTTTCGGCCGATTTACCCAGCGGGCCGAAGCTCTTGACGAGCTT
>CALFOL010000834.1 GCA_937919915.1 uncultured Planctomycetaceae bacterium | reverse complement strand
ACCGGTAATTCGCACGTTGCGAACGTGGCCGGTAGACGCATGTGGCGTACGAATGGCCACCCAGGAATCGTGATTCTCCGGCAGTCTCTCCTGGTGTGCGAGACGGCCGTTGATGAACCGAGAGCAAACTCCATCCTGCAACTCTACCCGATACCAGATCCAGTCATCTGTCTCCGAAAGCTTTGGTTCAAATTTCACCGACGGTCGAACGGCCAGAAGGTTACCGATTTGAAACGAAGCGTGATCATAAACCGGAGCGATCCATGTTCCTGCGACGGATGGATGGCAGTCTTTGTAACCGAATCCGGTACACTCGCATTCAACGATGAAGTTGCCCCGCAGCGGCATCCCAAACAGGAGGTATTCCTCTCCGTGCCTCGAGAGATTGACAACCGTCCGAACGGTGAGTTGCCAGTGGGCCGCCGGCACACCACTTCCGGCGGCCCATGATTCAGTCAGGCTCACGGCGTGCCAGTTCCGGAGCGGTGGGTTCAAAGTATACGGACGGCGATCGGCTTCTTCCTGCTGCACGAGCCGCTGAATTCGACCGTTTAGGTTGCCGATCATCCGGTCCCACTCGCCCGGCCCGATGTTCATACCCGTTCGCAACTGAGCCTCGGAAATCTTTGTGAGGAAGGATTCCGCCTCAACCAACAATTGCTGGTTTTCGACGGTCGCATACGCCAACATCGATTCCGGCCAACGTCCTGCGAGATCCGGAAACGTCCGCTGACTGAATCTTCGATACAGTTCGTCTGCAGCATCTCCGGCCGAAGTCTCGTCACCAGCAGCCATCGCAGTGACACTCTGCAGCAATAACCGACATCGTTCCTGAAGCTCTCCTCTCACATCACAGCGGTCAATTGCCGAGCGCAGATCGTCGAGCTGCTGCAGTTCTTGGGCAGTGTGCACAAGGACAAATACCGGAGAGACAAGATTGCCTCCCGTGTGAATTCGCGATTGTCCAAGTGAACGCCCACGGTCCAACCGTTGAAGATCGAACGGATGATCGTCAATCAACGGCGCCACAGGATCTCCCGGCGTCAGTTTCGCAGACAATCGGATTCCATCGTGTGATTCTGATGGAAGAACCCAATTCAGCAGGAATTCGCAGCGTTGTTCCGCTGGAAGAGCGTTTGCCCGACTGCGAACGGAATCGACGTTGTCAGCGATGATCGTTTGATCGAACAGAAGACCCACCGAACGCGAATCCGCTTGCTGGAATGCTCCGAAGTTGACAGCGTTTGGTGGTTCGGCAGCATCTGAAGCTCCGATCACCGCAGCGACAAATATGGCCAGACTATGGATTCGCGTTAGGGTTGCCATGTTGCCCATCTGCAAACTCCCTCGGTTGACAACTCTGTCGTCAAAATAACCAAAATCACGCATCCGTTCTCCGGGCCATCCAACACTCCATGGCAAACTTCAGTCGTCTCTGAAAGTTCTAAAACCTGCCAATTTTCCGACAATTGTCAGGATTCTGCATATCATGCCTTTACCGCGTCGACGACCAACGAGTCGTGAAACCTGTCAATGAATTCGGTTTGCAACACAAGGTCGCGATCAAGACAGTTGTCGTAGAATGGTTCTGAATCATCCGGCGTTCGGACGTGGTACTCCCCATACCTGTCGCAGAAAACGACGCCTCGTGTCAGAAATCCAATCTATTCCAGAACGTAGCTCAAACTGTAGATCGACCATCGCGTTTTATGTTTATCCGGATGCGTCCAGCGACTGTCACCCGTCGAGTAGGCGGCGGGTTCAGGGGCCATATAGGTTCTCAGGTCTGCGTCCGGAACGACTACTCTCAGACAGGCCCCGGACCTCAAAACGCGAAAGCACTCCTTCAGTAATTCGCAGGCTTCGTCCAGGAAAAGATGCTCAAAAAAGTGTTCAGAAAAAGCGAACGTGAATGTGTCGTCGGCAAACGGCAGGATGTTTCCTCGTTTGTAATAGAACGAACGAAATTCTCCCAGCACGGCTGTTGCGCCGCTGGCCCTTGAGGCCGCTTCTGCTGCACACGATTCCTCGAACGACTCGGGTTCTCCGAGATGAATCCAGTCGGCTGATCGGAGCGTTTCAAGTTTCGGCATCGCCAGCTGAATGCGTGAGGCGCCGATGTGCAGTCTCATTCTGAGCCTCGCGTTGACGAATTGTCCTCTTCGAACGGATGCAGATTTCCGGCAAACTCTGCCGCGCTGCGATTGATGAACGCTCGCGGGGTTCGCCACAGTGAACTGACGTGTCCAATGTGCTGCGAAAGGCTGGGAGACGAGACGTACACTGGAGTGTCGGTTTCGTAGGCCCACGCGCCAATCAAGCCATCGATATTTGCCAGACCGGTGTCGCCCTGAAAACGGTGGCGAACAACCTGCGGATCTGAAACCAATTCAATAGTGGCTTCCCGTGAAAAGATCAAAGCCTGTCCGCCCCAGACAAGGTTTTCGTCCAGCCGGTGCCAGCCAGCCTGTGGTTTTGTGTACGCTCGGGAACAGAACAACGACACGATTCCAGGCCTCCGGTCCGGCCACAGAAATGACTCCAGATAGGCGCGGAGTCCCGGATGCCGGAACAGCACAACATCGTCCTGAACGATCATATAGGCATCGGCTTCGGGCTGTCGCATCATCAGTTCAATGAGCGTCAGGTAGTAAGCACCCGCTCACAAATAATCGTATATAATGATTGACCACCCAGTGCTTCAGG
>CALFOL010000833.1 GCA_937919915.1 uncultured Planctomycetaceae bacterium | reverse complement strand
GGACACTTCTTACGGTTTTACAAAACCGAAGAGATTTCGAGTCAACCACGAGATAACGATGGCTCCCAGTCCCGTACCCAGGAAGTCCGATATTGTCGATCCTTCCGGAAGCCCACTGAACGTTCCGCTGACAGCGTCCGCTCCATCGTTGCTGATGATCGTGAACTGATCACCGACGGACGGTGTAAAGCTGTTGAATTGAGAAACGTCCAGAATTCCGGCCAGCGTCACGGTACCGGTCACATTGACCTGGTCATGATCGCTCGCCGTGTTCCCCGCGTTGACTCCGCCAATTTCAATTTCCAGAGTCGCCCCGGACTGCAGATCAAAGTTGCCTGTGTTCAGGGTCCCGGGACTGTTACCCGGAGCTACCGCTGCACCACTGTTCGCCGACAGTGCGCCAACGATTGTTCCCGAACCTTCCAGACGTCCTGCCGGAAGTGTGTAGATGGAAGTTGTCACTGTGCCGTCAATTCGTACGGTACTGTTCGCCGTATGATTGAACGTTCCCGCATTGACAAGACTCGCTCCTGCGTTCACCGTGAGCGTGCCGCCATAATAATCAATAATACCTTCATTTATCGTAACGCCGGTCCCGCTCAGCGTGACGCCCCCCAACTGCTCGATCCCCTGACCGTTACAGTACCGGCCGGCGCAAAAGTGCTTCCGCCGATGTCGAAGCCGTTCAGCAGAGAACTGTCTTCCGCCAGCGTCCACGTCCCCGAGTTGAACGAGATCTTTTCCGTTGAGACAACACTGCCTGTGCTGGTAGAAGTCCCGATGTGGATCGTGCCTGCGGTCGTTGGCTGATCGATGACGACACTTTGGTCTGATGTCGGAACAACCCCGCCGCTCCAGTTGTCCGCCACCGCCCATGTAATGCCATTACCGTCACCGTCCTGATTTCCGTCCCACAACACGTCCGCCCAGTTGCCGACGTAGTATTGATCGTTTTCAGAAGACAATCCGTACTGGAGTGAGATGTCCGCAGCACCGGCGCCGTTTGTATCCAGATTCCACGTGGAAGGAGACGTGTTTTCATCAACCACGCCGATGTTATCGGCGCCGTCGTTATCCCAGTCTCCGACCACGGGGACGTCGTTGTTGGCACCTTAATTGTTAATCGTGGTGCTGACGCCCAACACAGTCGCTGTGTTGTTCGGGTACGGAGTCGCACCCGCTGCTGCGTTGCTGATGTACCAGTCAAAGTTAGTCCCATCATCGTCGACTGATATCGCGTCCGATCGACCGTCTCCACTGATGTCTCCCACCTGAGGCACGTGTGTGGCGTTCAGCCCGAAGCTAAACGTGGCATCCACACCAACCGTGGAATCGTTCGTCGGAAACGGATTCTGTCCGGGAACGCCGTAGTGAATGTACCATTCATTCAACCCGGACACGGTGCTGGTATCCACGGCGATCGCGTCGTCCACGCCATCGTCGTTCATGTCCGCAATCAGCGGCGTCATGTCGTCCAGACCGAATCGGAATAGATACTCCTGAGTCGTATCGCGGTCCGTATCACCCAGCCACTGAAGTGCTGCGCCATTCGGCCGCACAGCGACAATCTGGCCGAAGCCAATTCCGCTGAAGTCACCGGCAAGGATCGTGTCGTGAAATCCCTGTGGTGTGTATCCCGGCCCCGGATCGATATCGGAAGCCGAACTGAACCCGTATTCGAAGCTAATCTCGGCATTCGCATCACGCGCACCGGTCAGCGGTTCGTTGTCCAGATACTGATCCATCAAAAACGGCGAATTCAACAGGTCCGGCCGAGCTACGCCGATGTTCACCGTCAGCAGCATGCGGTCTTCCAACGACTGCATGTCACGCGGCACATCAGCGAGAACATGGCGGCGTGATTTTCGGACGCGGCGATTCGGCTTGTCCAGTGAAGTCGACAGAAGCTGCCGGAGGGATCGAAGCCATTGTCGAGAAGTCATTTTTCAGTCCGTGGGCTCAGGGAGGGAGAGAGAACTGAGCGTTCCAAAAGCGATCCGATCGCCGGGGCAAGGAAACACCTGTTCATTCAGAGCATTGACGCGGATTTGTAAGTCACCTCAGGAAGAACGCACACAACTTGCAAAGCGATCCGCTTGAGATTCTGGGGGCGGCTTATGCGCGGCGCATGAGCCCCCCAATGCCATGTCATCGATAAACTACAGGAAAACCCGCCAGCTCGAAGGCGGATTGAGTGGATTAGCGCGCAATAAAGCGATCCGAAACCCTGTGTGAATATTGCGATGCAACACATTGGTGTACAAAATGTCAGGCGTCTTCTGATTTACCTGAATATCTGTTCACTGTCGCTTGATACAGAGCCAGCAACTGCGGCAGACAAACGTCCATGCTGTATTGATTACGAATGGTCTCGACACCAGCCGTCCCCAGGTTTGTTAAATCCTCTGGAGCATCGAGAATCGTATTCGTCTGATTCACCCATCTGTCGACGTCAAAGAAGTCCGTCAACATTCCATTCTGCTGATCCTGAATCAGCTCCCGCACAGGACCAGTGTCTGACGCCAGCACGGTGGCGCCGCAGGCAAGGGCATCGAACAACGACCACGACAACACAAATGGCACCGTCCAGAACAGGTGCAGGTCTGTGAGGGAAAACAAACGGACCAGTTCAGTCGGCGGAATCCTTCCGAGAAACAGAATGCGATTCAGATCGTATTCATCCTGAGCCAGCACCCATTGCTTGAAGGACTTCCCTTCGGTGAATCGCAGATCTCCGCCATACGCGACTCGGTCCTCCCCAACCACGACAAACACAACGTCGGAGCGTTCGTCGCAGATTCGTTTGGCGACCTTCATGAAGATGTCAAATCCGCGAATGGATTCCATCCCGCGACTCACGTATGTCACGACTCGCTTGTCGGTCGGAATGTCCCAGCCACCGATATTCCGTGACGTCAATTCCACCGGCTTCCAGAACGTCGTATCGATCCCATCGAATATCGGCACGATCTTATCGTGATACTCAGACGGCAGCTGATTTCTTTGCCAGGTTGTGGGTGAGTATCCAGCGTCACAGTTGTCCGGATCCAGCAGCAGTCCTGCGTTTCGCACACGTGAACGAATCCGTTCTGCGAATCCCACCTCAGGCAGATCCGTTCGGAAATCCATGTCCGAATGTTTGGTGCGATAGAAGTACTCGAAATAACTGATCTGCGGAGCGTCGTACAGTTCACGAAGAAACAAAGTGGATAGAAACCCCGAGTGGCCAACGATCAGATCCGGCTGGATGTCGGGGCGATTTTTCAGCGCTTCCATGACGGCCGCAGAATGCCACAGTTGATTTTCGAACGTGCGACCGCAGTAGTGAGTTTCCTCCCGCGCCCCACCTTTGATCCTGTATTGCAACCGCTCAACGCCACCGTAAACGCCAGATGGTTTTCCGATACGAACGTACACTGATGCCCGTGCTCCTTTACCAAATGAGCGGCAATGTGACCGAACTGGGCCGGAAAGTTCTGATGAACAAACAACGTGTGCATTTACTTCGCTTATCAATACCGCGGGAGGCCCGCACTCCATTCAACCTGCCGCACGGAATTTGCACGTGCCTGGTCTTATTTGTCTGTGCCGCCACCCAGAGTCACGGTGATCTTATACTTCGTTTGCAGGTGAGCGTGAGCCTGGCTGGCGTAGCGGTCTTGGGGGTAGTTCTTACAGACCGCCTGGAATGATTTGATCGCCGACTCTTTGTTGCCGGCCTGTTCGTGAGTGTGCCCGATCTGCAGCATCGCCCAGGCGCCGGACTTTGGTGCTCCGCCGATGACCTGGTTGTACATAATGATGGCCTCTTTGTACTCCTTGAGTGCCCGATGACAGTTTGCCATCTCCTGGTAGTTGCTCGGGAAGTTGTTGCACTGGCGATAGTAGCCGATGGCTTCTTTGTACTTTCCGCCCTCACGATAACTGGTCGCAATCAGCCACAGCCATCGCTCTGCGTTTTCCGCATCCGATTTCAGCAGCTCCAGGTAGACAGCGACGGCCTCGTCGTACTTTCGAGCTTCTCGCCAGGCGTTTCCGATCTCGCCGCTCCAGCGTGACTGGTTCTCCGGATCCGCGGCGACGTTTCGCTGGTACGCTTCCACGGCAGCAACATAGTTCTGTTGCTGTCGGAAACTGATAGCGGACTGATTCTGCCCTTCGATTCGATCCTCCATCTTCGCATATTGCTGGCGTGCCTCATCGTGTTTGCTGACCGATTTGTACCAATCGCCTAAACGCTGCAACGTTGCGTCGTTGCTTCCGAATGTCTTTGCGATTTGCTCGTACACATCAGCCACAAGATCATCTCGTCCGGAAGCGGCCTGCAGGTCTGCCATTGCGTACCAGTGGTTCAACGCTGCCTGTTTTGCTTCCGGAGTAGTTCGGTCCGTGGGAATCTGTTGTTTGATCCACGCCACGCCTCGATCCGCAAGTTGCTGACCATTGGCTACGGTTTCTTTTTTTGCGATCAGCCGACTTACTGCACCGCGAGCAAAATTGACGGCTTGCGTGACAATCTGATCATCAGGATAGGTCGTCTGCAGGGCTTTGACACCGTCGTCGAATGAACCTGCTTCAAACGAATGCGTGGCCAGCTGCTGAGATGCGGTTACGCAAAGGTTTGTCGATTCTCGCGTTCTTTTCGTGTCGAACGTCAGATAGCTTAACAGTCGAACTCGCGTTTTGACGTCATCATCAACCGTCGTGAGGTCGACCATGTCGACTGCTGCGTATACGGCGGCAAGATGCAGTGCGTGATCATCAATAACTTCCTGATACGCTTTCTTTGCCTTTTTGACTTCGCCAATGTCTTTGTAGGCCTGGCCGATGAAGTAGGCCGCTGCGATCGCTTCTGGCGAATCCGGCCAGTAGTCAATGACCGACTGATAGCCTTCTTTGATGGCCGTGTTTTGCTGTCGCAGCTGAATCTTGCAGAGACTCCACTTTAGCTGAGAGTACGGTGCTCCCTCACTGCTTTCGTACAGCGTTAGAAATTTTTCGTATTCTGCGGCAGCGACTTTGAAGTTCTTTTCCAGATAGTATTTTTCCGCAATCTTAAGCTGATAGCGTTCGACTTCTCGCAGTTTCGCCCAGCGGTCCAGGGACAGTTCGTCAAGCCGCTCTGCCGTGGCCGATGCAGCCATGCAGGTCAGCAACGTGAACAGGCACAGTTGAGTTGTTATTAATTTTGGAGTCATGCGGATCGCTCCCTGGTCCTATTTATTTTGTTGCTGCCGAGCGGACAGCCACTTGCTGTATTCTGAATGTGCGTAAAAGATCACGTTGGTGCCGAGTTGATAGCAGGCCTCATAGATTTCCGGAGACACTCCGGAATGATCATCGGTCCAGGCATCGCCGATATCGCCTGGGTGATAATAGCAGACCAATCGTCCGTCGACTCGCCACCCCAGAGCATCTTTGCCTCCATGTGGCGCCACATACGGAAGGAACGGAATCTGAAATGGAATCCGATGAATCGTGTCGTCCAGCGGGATACGGCTGGGGCGCACGTTCGGCAGGACGCGTTGCATCATCGCCAGAAAATAGTTGTGAAACGCGCCACTGCCGCCGTTGTCGCCGAAAATCATGCCGTGCTTTTCCAGCAAATACTCACGCAGGATTTTCACTTCACTTTCGGACACTGAGATATTTCGCTGGCCGGTCAGGTAGACCATGGGCGGGCTTTTTTCCATCGGAAAGTTCCGCAGCTGTGCGATTGTTCGCGATTCCGTTTGCCTGGCGACTTTCTGTTTTGTACGGATGCCGTATTCGATCAGCATGTTCACATCGGCGCCGATACCGAAGTCCTGGTCCCAGTCTCCGCCAGCGTATTCAAGACGGATAAAGCGGACCTGCCCAAGATTCGTGCCGCCGGCAAAACCGGCTCCGGCGCCCTGACCATAACCGACCGTGTACGCGTGTTCGGTGATCTCAGTCAGCTGCAGTTTGATCTCGTCAATCGGAGGCACTTTGAAACTGATCGCACTGAACGGATTGATGACGTACTTTTTCTTGATGACCTTCTGAACCTTAACGGTCTGAGCGATCGTTTGTTGTTCGCCACCGCCCGCCGGGAGGTCGTACATTTCGCTGCAGCCGCCAATCTGGGTGCAAATCAGAAACAACAGCATGAAGATCGCACTGTAACTGGTGAGAGCCGTCACCGACTGGTTCAGTTTGGGGCTGCTTTTTCCGTAGTACCAGGCGCTGGCGTCCAGTGGATGGTTGACGCGTTTTGGCGGCCGCTCGTCGGTGTTTGCAGATGGGAACAGAGCTGCCGTACGAGCGGCGCGGCGTGCCGCTTCGAATTTTGCGGACGCCTGTTCGATACCCCAGATCGTCCAGAGAAGCCCTGCCAGAAATAGGCCAGCTGTGCCCAACTGAGCGGCCCAGACGCGAGCCCCCGTCCATTCGAACAGACCCAATACAAGCAGGGAAAGCTGCCAGACGACAATTAGCGCAACCGACAACTTTAGCCAGTATCTGACTGTGTGGTTTTGCAGAAGACCGGCCGCTCGCTGAGAACGAT
>CALFOL010000832.1 GCA_937919915.1 uncultured Planctomycetaceae bacterium | reverse complement strand
TCGCAATCCCACAGTGACGGTTTCATTCGCGCATAAAAAGAAAAACGTTGTCCGTGTACTGGGTGCCGTCAAAGTTGAGGGTACTTATGAACTGTCTCCTGGTTCCAGCGATATCGTGTCTGCCATCGCGGCTGCGGGCGGGCTGGCGGACAACGCGGGACAGAAAGTCGACGTCAGAAATCCTGCCGACAGCCAGGCAGAACGGGCTTCGCGGCGCGCAGTGGCGGGTGGGGCTGGTCGGTCAGATTCGCCTTTCTCCACGGTCAGTGACCCGGTGGAAATCAGTGGTGGTATGACAACATATTCTGTGAATCTGGCTTCAGCAAGAACGGCGAGTACTCACGACTATCAGGTCCTTGACGGCGGTGTCGTGATGGTCGAGAAACGCGATCCGACACCAATTACGGTGTCTGGTTTAGTGAAGCGGTCCGACACCTACCCGTTTCCCGTTGGCAAAGACCTGACTGTTCTGGGTGCGATTGCGATGGCTGGTGGAGAAAGCAGTCTGGTGGCCGACAAAGTGTTTGTGATTCGGCCATTGGCGAATAGTAAGGAACCGGCTTTGATTCAGGTCAGCCTGAGAAAAGCGAAACGCAATGGCAAATCAAACATCCTTCTCGGTCCCGGAGACACAGTGCTTGTTGAGTCGACCCCCAGCACCATGTTGTGGGATGCCGTTCAGCTGATTCGGATTGGCGTGAACGGCACAGCAGGCATCTTCTAGCAGTCGCTCCCAGTCACGACGAAATATCCCAGAGTCGAACCATATTGCGGCAGGAAGCCGAGCATAATGACAATTCCTCAAACTCAGACTGGCAGCCTGGAAAGCGGATCGCAGGACGCGCTCGCCACTACGCTGCATTCATTCGTTCGTTTTCTGCGGACGGTTCGCCTGCGCAGCGGGATTTTGCTGGCGTGTTTGGTGGTGGCTGGTGTTCTGGGAGCTGTCTATTACGCAACAGCCGCCAGGATTTACGAATCCAACGCCTCGCTGTATATCGTGCAGGTTGGCAACGGGATCAATAAGGAAAGTTTCGGCCAGACCAGTGATCCATCAAAAGGCATGCCCACCTTTAAACGTCTGATGACCAGCGAAGAGGTAATGACAGGCGCTTACGAGCGGTTGCCTGAACGCTTCCGCGCTGGCTTTAAAAACATGACAGACGACGAAGCCGCCAAGGTGATCGCGAAGTCACTGTCGGTGTCTGCGGCGTTCAATACGAACGTCCTGGATCTGTCGTATCGTTCGCGAGATCCGAAAGTTGCCTGTGCTGTGTTGGCTGTTGTGTTGAATTCCTACAAGAGCTTTATGGATAACGTCAACAAGAGTTCTTCGTCGGAGAACCTTGATATTCTGAAGCAGAAACTGGAACAGTTGAATGCTGTCCTGACGACTGAACAGCAGGAACGTCAGCGTTTAAAGGCGCTGGCACCTGAACTGATTGGTGTTGGTTCTATGGACGGTGCGGATGCTGTCAACGTGCTGGCCGAAGGGTTGAAAAAGCTGGTTGACAAGCATGCCGACGCCGTTGAAGAGAGGGCAAACGCCTATGCGACTCTGGTTCAGCTGCAGGAAGCTGTTCGTAAAGGCCAGGATGTCACGCAGTATGCGGAAGCACTGGGTGAGCGGATTCTGGAGGACGGTGTGGGGCTGGGAAATCAGACGTCCATGGAAGCTGCTCGAGTCAACGAGCAGATACGCGATCTGGAAGGGGATCTGAATCGTCAGCAGTTGATTCTGGGTCCCAATAATCCGGTGATTATCGATTTGCAACGTCAGCTGGAACTCAACTATCAGTTTCTGCGAGACAGCGGAAAGATGCGGCGAGATCAAATGGCGGGGCCAAACAGGGAGTATCTTATTCGCTCACTGCTGGCCAGCTGGAATCAACGGTTTCAGACCGCTCAACAAAACGAACAGCAGTTGACACAGCAAATCAATGAACTGCAGACCGAGACCGCACAACTGGATCTGGTACTGCAGCAGATTGTGGATGTCGGTGGAGAAATTGACCGCTTGAAAGCACACCGCGAAACAATGCTGCAACAAATGGACGTTATCGAATTGAACAGTGATACGTTCATTCGCACAAAGGTGGCCGCCAAGCCGCGGATTGCTCGCACACCGGTTTCACCACGACTGGTGATGGTCGGCGTATTGTCGATCGTGCTGGGCACAGGACTTGGCCTGGGCATCATCTGGATGCTGGACATCATGGATGACCGGTTTCGAGCTCCCGAAGAATTGAAGCTGCATCTGAACACTCAGATTCTGACGATGGTACCTGCCATGGAAATGATCGAAGGCGAAGGCTTCCACGCGGTCATGTGTCAGGCTCGCCCCAACAGCCCGGAAGCGGAATCCTTCCGCAGCATGCGAACGAATCTGGAATTCGCGCCGGGCGATACGACTCGAATCGTAATCACAAGTACAGAACCCGGTGACGGCAAGACCACGATTTCCTCGAACATGGCTGTTGCCTTCGCTCAGACAGGCCGGCGGACACTGGTCATTGATGCTGACATGCGTCGTCCTGGGTTGTCGACGCTGCTGGATCTTCGGGACGATTGCGGACTGTCTGTGATCCTGCGATCCAATGATGAACTGGATGTGGCCGTCGAAGGCAATCTTCGGTCAACGCTCGTCAATGGGCTGGATATTATTTCCAGTGGTCCGCGACCGCTGAATCCTGCCGAATTGTTGTCGAGCGAACGTTTTGCGAACCTGCTGGCGTGGGCAGAAACTCGCTACGATCAGATTATCGTCGACGCTCCTCCTGTACTGGCAGTCAGTGATCCGTTGATCATCGGTCGTCTGGTAGACGGTGTGGTTCTGGTTGTGCGTCCGGATAAAGACCGCCGGCGAATGGTGATTCGGGCGGCTGAATCACTCCGGAGTCTCGGCTGCAATCTACTGGGTGTTGTTGTGAATCATCTCAGTGGCCAGGAAGCCGACGGTTACGGATATGGTTACGGCTATGGATACGGATACGGTGAAACAGACGACACGATGCTGGCTGAGCAGGCGATGCCGAAATACGGAGAAATGGCTGGCGCTGTCGACAATGATGTTTCCGCGACCCTGTCGATGATTGGTGCCGAAAAGAAAAAGGAATCGTCGTCTGAGCAGAAAAGGGCGGCGTGATTGAGTCTGACGCTGGAGCGTTCGGCTCACGATTACAAGATGCCGTCCTGGGAATGAAAATCAGGCTGGAGCAACGCAGTGTCATCCTCTGAAATCCTACTTTCATCGCAACCGCCGAATCGGTTTTCGCAAATCCTGCTATGGGCAGTCGATTTGATTATTGCCGCATTGGTATTCGTCCTGCCGTTCATCATGGGCGGTCGTGAAGCGTGGGGACATTGGTTCTTAATCTCCGGCGCGTTGTTGCTGGGTGTTGTCTGGGCTGTCTATGCGTCCGTGACTGGCTGCCGCTATTTTGTTTCGTGGCTCGAACTTTCGCTGCTGGCCGGCTTGGGAATCGTGTTTTACCAACTGCAGCCGCAATCTGCTGAAGCGATGACGCAGTTCTCCGGCGAGTACTCGCGGCTGTTGCCTGTTTGGTCGCAGACTCAGCCGGCAGGGACACCAGAGCATTGGTCGACGCTGAGTTTTACACCCGTTGAAACCCGACACGCGATCTGGATGCTTCTGGCCTATGCTGTCATTCTGACTGTGCTGTTTCAGCGCGTGCGCAGTGTCGGCGATTGTACTCGGCTGATGAAGTGGGTGGCGATCTCCGGAGTGCTGATGACAGGCTTCGGAATTCTGCAGTGGAACATATCCGACGGCCGGTTCTTCTGGTTTTACGAACATCCTTTCACCGATACGACCCAGCACCTGAAGGGCGCATTCACAAATAGAAATCATTTTGCTCAGTTCCTTTCGCTCAGCATTGGGCCGTTGTTGTGGTGGCTGTTCCGTGATGTGAAGCGATTAATTGGTGGCGACGACGAACCCACAGCGCCTCCAGCGCAAAGATCGATGACGAAGTCGCTTCGCGCCACTGCAGGGAAGAGCGGTTCTCACAAAAAACGTAGAACTACGCCTGGCGGGACGTTTGCGCTGCCCGCCGCTACAGCAGATCGCTTTCTGTCTTTACCAGTGATCGGACTGTCAGTGTGCGTTGCCTGCGTTGCAATTGCCGTGCTGATGTCACTGTCACGTGGTGGAATGATCGCTACGGCAGCTGCCGGACTGATTGCCTTCGTTGGTCTGTGGCGCGGATTCAATCTTGGTGGAGCGATGGCGGGACTTGTTTTGGGTGGCGGAATTCTGTTTCTGTCGTTGCTGGCTCTCGTTGATCAGGAAGAGGTACAGACTCGCGTCGACCAGCTGATTTCCACAGACGCTGACCAGGTGGACGCTGGCGGCGTGCGTCGAGCGATCTGGACGGCGGACGCGAAAGCGATTCAACAGTTTCCGTGGTTCGGTACCGGCGTGGGCAGCCATCGAGACGTCTATACGATCTACATGGACGACTACGCTGACTTTGCAACGTTTGAGTTGACACATGCAGAGAGCAGCTACGTGCATCTGGCCCTGGAAACGGGGTTTGTTGGAGTTACTTGTCTGACGCTGACGCTGTTGTGGTTTCTGGTGCGATTACTGTATGGCTATCTGCGATCGTCATCGGCGGCTGCTAAATCTTTGGCCGTCGCCGTCGCAGCCAGCGCGGCGGCTGCGACGTTGCATGCGGTGACAGATTTTATTTGGTACGTGCCAGCGATCGTGGTGATCAGCCTGGTGCTTGTTGTGGTTGGTTTGAAGTCCGTTTCGCGGGGATTCGGAACCGCCGCCGCGTCAACAGGACTTTGGTTTCCTCGAATCGGCTGGGCCGCGATTGGCGGCTTTTGTCTGCTTGGTCTGGTGCGGGTTCAACCGGAACTGCAGGCTCGAATTGTGGGTGAGCGACATTGGTACGCGAGTCTGCGAACGGCTTTTCAGATGGAAGTGGAAGACGAGTACGGGGACCTGGAAGCTGGTGAGTCGATTGTGGTCGAAACCAAACAGGTCGAACTCACGCCGGAAGCGGAAGCTGAGTACGCTGCCAAAGAAGCGACTCGTGAGCATGTGGCTCAGGTGAAATATCATCAGGAGCGGATCGGGCATCTGTCGAAGTCTGTTCTCGCCTGCCCGGACCAGCACCGTGCTAAGCTGGCACTGGCGGAACAGCTGTTAAAACTGTTCGACCTGATCCAGTCAAAAAGCGACAATCCGTTTCCATTGAATATGGTTCGCGACACAGTTCTAAATGGCGGTTTTTCGTCTGCTGTCGAGTCTCGTGAATGGCTGCAGCGCACCTGTGGGAAACGCGTCAATCTGCTGCTGCTGGCTGATAAGCTGGCGCGAGAATCACTGGCGGCATGTCCTGTTCAGGGGCATGCTTATCTCAGTCTGCTGGAGACCAGTTTTGTTCGTGAGTCTTTAAGCACGCAACCACTAATCGATCAGGCGATGCTGGTTCGCGGACATGATCCGCGTGTGAGTTTTGTGGCTGGTCGTGAAGCTTTGACGAAGGGTGATCAGGAAGCGGCGATCGCAATGTGGGACTCGGTGTTTCATTCCAGTCGCTACTTCCGGCTGAATATTCTCAGCATGCTGGCAGCCCAGGCGCCGGTGGAATTCTTTATTCAACAGTTTCACCCGAACGCGGAAGAGCTGAAAGATCTTCGAGATGTGTATCAGGTCCTTAAGCGAGAACGCGACTACAAGGTGGCTTTGGCTGAGCTGTGTCGCGTAATCCCGAAAGAATCGCCGTCGATTGAGGACGAGGATGAACGTCTTAAGGAGATGTTGCTGGCGTGTGCGGCGGCAGAGTACCTTGAGAACTGGGAGCTGGCAGTCGATTTGTACCAGCAGACGATTAAGGATTTTCCTGGCGCATATGAAGCACACTACGGCCTGGGTAGGACATTGTACGGCCTGGAACGCTGGGATCAGGCGGTCATTCATCTGAAGTGGTGCCACGATTGGGATCCTGGCAACGAATGGGTGCCCAAAATGATCAGCTGGGCCCGTCGCGAAATGCGAAAGAATGAAGAAGAAAAGGCTGAACAGCTCACGAAGCTATAGCCGTGACCACAGCATTGGCGTTGCCTGGCAGCGTTCTTCGGCATTTTGCCCTGTGTTGAAGCAACGCCGCTCGGGCTATACATCGCAGGATGCCAGGAAAAAGCCGAGATAGGGAACCCTGATTCCCGGGGCTGCGACGTTAGCCGGATCTGCTTTCCTGACGGTAATCCTCTTGTTTTTTCGGTGCCTGCGCCTTAAATTTCCTGCATTATGAGGCTTAGCTGATTGCTGCGGCTGCCGCCAATCTGTGAATTTCACGCCAGACCTGCGGACTTTATTCAGTGTGTCAGCGCCGACTATGAGCGCTGTTCCCCCGGTCCTTTAAAGAAACAACATTCGAAATTATGAGCACATTCACAGAAAAACTGCCGTACAAAGTCGCTGACATCAGTCTGGCCGAATTCGGTCGCAAAGAAATCAATCTTGCCGAAACCGAAATGCCGGGCTTGATGTCTCTGCGAGCGAAATACGGTAAGACCAAACCGCTGGCTGGTGCTCGTATTGCAGGGTGTCTGCACATGACGATTCAGACAGCTGTGCTGATCGAAACACTCACCGAGCTCGGTGCCGAAGTGACCTGGAGCAGCTGTAACATTTTTAGTACTCAGGACCACGCTGCCGCAGCAATCGCCGCCACAGGAGTTCCCGTTTACGCATGGAAGGGCGAAAGCGACGAAGAGTTTGACTGGTGTATCGAGCAGACAGTCTTCTTCCCATCCGGCGAACCATTGAACATGATTCTGGACGATGGTGGCGACCTGACAGACATGATTCACAAACGTTACCCGGAACTGCTGACAGGCATCCGCGGCATCAGTGAAGAAACCACTGCGGGTATTCATCGTCTGCAGCAGCTTGCTGCCACCGGCGAACTGAAGGTTCCTGCGATCAATGTCAATGACTCCGCCACCAAGAGCAAATTCGACAACCTGTACGGTTGCCGCGAATCACTGGCTGACGGTGTGAAGCGTGCCACGGACGTCATGCTGGCCGGTAAGGTTGCAGTCGTTTGCGGTTACGGCGACGTTGGCAAAGGTTGTGCTCACTCACTGCAGCGCTACGGCTGTCGGGTACTCGTCACAGAAATCGATCCAATCAATGCTCTGCAGGCTGCGATGGAAGGCTTCGAAGTGACAACGATGGAAGAAGCTGCCAAAGAAGGTCGCCTGTTCGTCACAACGACCGGTAACAAGGACATCATCCTTGGCCACCACATGGTCGAAATGGCTGAAGATGCGATCCTGTGCAACATCGGTCACTTCGATACCGAAATCGACGTGGCATGGCTGGAAGCCGAAGTTGCGGCTGGTCGCGCCACCAAAGACATCATCAAGCCTGCCGAAGTTGGCAGTGTTGATCGTTACACCTTTAAAGCCTCAGGTCGCTCTGTAATTATCCTGGCCCAGGGCCGCCTGGTAAACCTCGGTTGTGCCACTGGTCACCCAAGCTTCGTGATGAGCACTTCGTTCACAAACCAGGTTCTGGCTCAGCTGGAACTTTGGGAACGAGCTGACCAGTATTCGGTTGAGATTCATCTGATGCCGAAGATTCTGGACGAAGAAGTGGCTCGTCTGCACCTGGATAAGTTGGGCGTCAAGCTGACAAAGCTGACTCCTGAGCAGGCGGCATACATGCACGTACCGATTGAAGGTCCTTACAAACCGAATCACTATCGATACTAAGCTGAGATCTTGAATCTCTGCTCGGAACGGCAAAAGCCCGACGTTCGTGGAACGTCGGGCTTTTTTGATGGCTGATTCTGCGTATCATCTTTGGCAGAATGTCAGCGAGCTGCGCTGATCACACGTCGTGTCTGAATCTCTGGCGTCGAAACATGGAAATCAAACTTCACAGCGGCTCGTTGACTCTTGAGCTGAATGTCCCTGACGAAACCGTCGTTCACGGCAGTGAATCGACCGAGCGTCGTCGGGACATACTGTCCGACGCGCTCCAGCATCCCCTGGAGTTGCCTGCGTTGCACGAATGCGTTGTGCCCGGTGATCGCGTGGTCTTGGTGCTGGATCCCGCGACGCCTAATCCGGTGAACGCCGTTGTCCAGGTCTGGGAACAGTTTCAGTCCGCTGGTGGGCTTGAACTGGATGCGACGTTGTTGCTGCCACCCGACATTCACGGAGATGACTGGAAAGCGTTTCTGGATGAGCTACCGGTCCATTTTCGGAACCAGGTGGCCGTGCACATTTACGATCCTGCCATCGAAGATCAGAGACGATATCTTGCCAGTTCCGCTGCGGGAGAACGCGTCTATCTGTCTCATTATCTGACGGACGCGGACCTGGTCGTGTCGATTGGTGTCATTAGCTTTGATGTGTTATTTGGTGTTCAGGGAACCAACAGCGCGATCTATCCAACGTTCTCTGAGGCGCCTGCAGTACTGGCCACACGCAAAGCTGCGAACCTCTCCCAGACTCCCGATGACAAGCGACCATTGCGAGAGCTCGTTGACGAAATCGGCTGGCTGCTGGGTACTCAATTCTGCGTGCAAATGATCCCAACAGCGAAGTCGACGGATCAAAGTGTTCTGTGTGGTGCGCCGGACGCGGTGATGAAAGTCGGGCGGGAAATCCTTGACGCAGATTTTCGTATCACCATTGACGAAGAATTCGACATGGCGATCGTCACATTGCAGCAGCAGACACTTGATGGCTGGAAGCAATTCGGTGCGGCGCTGGCGTCCGCGAAACGTCTGGTTGGCGAAGACGGCCGCATCGCGGTGATTGCTGAGTTACCGGATGCTTTTCGCGCTGGGCTGGACTTGCTGCGTCGTGGTACGGAACCAGCGGCTGTCACAAAACTGCTCGAACGCCAACCGACAGAAGATGCGATCGAAACTCTGCAGGTCATCGACGCGATTGAGCATGCCCGCGTGTATCTGCTCAGTAACCTGGATGCATCCGTCGTGGAGGACCTTGGCATGTTGCCGCTGGCGAATCAGGTCGAGCTCCAACGTCTGACGGATTCTGCGGAAACACTGATTGTCGTTCACGACGCAAACTATATCTGGAGCACTGTTGCACAGAACGCCTCATTCGCTGAGTGACAGTGCCGTCTGCGAATTGGCGGAACGCTGTTCTGGCCTGAACCTGGCGTGTTAAAAACTGGATTTGCGGTGGGTTTTCGTTTGCGCAGGAGGCAGGCACGGTTGTTGATTTTACTAGTTTGACAGGAAGCGTCACAGAGGTGGTATACTCTCCGATGTATTTGATCGTTGTTGGTGACGATGAAGTGTTGGCTGTCAATTAGGGATACAACTCTGACCCATCATCATGCGATGGGCGCACGTTTTGAAGATTTCCAGCGCCCACCAACCCGCAATGATTTGCTGGACAGCGCCTATGCGACCCAATCCTTCCGGTTGGGTCGCTCTTTCATTTTTGTCGGTCTCCATCCCGAAAAAGTGACGCCAATGCTCAGGGTTTCAATGCTACGGATTGTTTATGTGTTGCTTGCAGTATTGCCGAAAACCATTACCGCTCAGTCAGCGAATGTTTCGCATCCGCTCTACACACATTGGGAGACGAAACAGAAATTCAGCCCGGCAAGTTTCCAGGAAAGCGTCTACTGGGCGTCGGCGCAGCTAAACCTGGGGATTGCTGAATCGCTGCAGTCAAATCCCTCGAAATGGGAGACTCAGTAGCGTCCTCATGTCGGTGGACGAATGACGTTGGTTACCTCCAACCCACAGCAGCGATATCAGACAATTCTGTTTCGCGAAGTCAGCGATGACGACGAATACGCAAACTGCCTTAAGGATATTCAGGCGAGGTTTGAAGCCCGGCGCGAACTGTCGGGTGCGACCGTCGTGTATGAAGGCCCACCGGAACGCCGACAGATCAAATTTGATCGCACCTGGATGGATCGAAAACGCACCGTGACGAACAAAATGCTGAATGGCGTCAAGATTCGTATTCGTATGTCTCATACAGTAAAAGACGACGACGGTAACACGGTGTTGGAAGAGCGGCAGGTCTCCGAACGATATTTTGTGCGGCGCATCAGCAACTATATCGTACAAGGGCGGTCTCCGACTGTTTTCGATCTTACAGCGGAAGCCGTGCAGCAGCGGCGCGCCCGTTTTCGCGACGACGCGGGCACGCACTTTCTGGACATGGAGGCCGTTCCGCGGCGGATTCGTGAACAATTATGGGAGGAAATCGATCTTCGCGAGACCACGGGTCTGCAGCAGTTCGATACGGAAGATTCCGTGGATTTTGTCGCACGCCGGCTGCTGGGTGAGAGCCGTCTTGAGTTGTATCAATCGATCGCTCTTGATCTGAAGAATGCCTGGCTCTCTGTACGGTGCGATGATGAATCGAAGCCGATTCGGGTATCTGCCGGCCTTCAGGTCACAGAGAAGACCAGTCTTGCTGCCAACCTGCAGCATCTTGGAAGAGCGTCGTCGAAACTCTCTCGTTTGAGCCTTGATGACGAAGTATTGGCGTGGCACTGGTGTAGTCGTATCCCAAAAACAACGGAAGAATTTCTCCGCGTAGCGGTCGATGTTTTTCGGTCGCGATATTCTGTCGGATCCGTTCCGACAGTTCTGGAAGATACGATTGCCGACGGCGTGCTTGAAGCACAGTTAAGTATGCGAGCAGACTTTGCGAACGGTCTCGAGTGGATTGGTGCACTGAGGATCCGAAACGACGACAAATTGCGGCTGGAGGAATCGTTGGCCTCAATTCCGGCATCGATGGCAGAATTTGATGCCCAGCTGATTCATGGTGAATCGGGCAGCGGATACTTGCGATTTCGCATGGAGGCATTGGAGCCGGTCAAGTCCAGCCTGTTTCCACACCGGTGGCAATTTGTGCGTTTGCCGGAATATTGTTTTTTGCATGCCACGCAAGGGGCGCTCTGGTTTGCTTGTGGCAATGAATATGTGTGGCGGAGGCTGGAAGAAGGTTTGATGTCAGAGGTACCAGCCGACACCGCGCCCGCTCTTCCGGGACGTCAACTCATGACTTGCCGCGTCAATCTGGAGTTTGCAAAATGGGAAGACAGAGAATCATCGTTGATCGCCAGCCGACTGATCGAATTAGAGCGAGGCTTCGCTCACTCCCTGGCCGTGCGGGCATCGGCAGCATATCGCGAAATTGGGTTGAAGTTGACTGATCCAGACAAGGGCTTTGCGTATCAGACCGTTTCACAGCAGGCTTTGTCCCGTGGAGAGTCGCGAGGAACGCTCTCATTGTTCCAGGAGGGTGACGGTGTTGGCGCTGAGATGGTTGCGGACCGTCCACTGGTTCTTTTGTATTTCGGCAGGAAAGCGTTAGACATTCTGGAAGCCAATCGAGTTGTTACGCGGAACAAGCCGGAGCGGAAAGTGCAAACCATCGAGGACGTACTGAAGGCAAGCGAAAAAATCAAGTAGGCACACCGCAGTCACATGCGTTCAGGTTTCAGATTCGTGCCGGTGAGCCATCTTCGGTCTTGCTCCCGCATCAAGGTGCTGATATTTCGTCCGTTACGAAATTGATCGCTCCGGCTGAAATCTGTGGGCTGGAACAGACCGAAATTCGCGGTCATTGATCGACGAAGTTGCATGGCAAAGACGAGCCGAATCTCGTTGCCTGAAAGAGTCCCCCGCTTTTGTTCTGCGGGGCTGGCGGCTTTCGCCCACGAACTACTGGACGTCTTTTGCGACTTTCACGATCTGCAGCAGTGCGATTGCTTTTTCCAGTCCGCCGACAGAATTCGCGAAGGTGACGGCCTTCTTGATGTCAGCGATTCCTACGCTGCCATTGGCTGATTGATCGTCGCCAGGCTTTTCTGTCGCTTTGGCGGCCGGTGCCGCTTTCTCCGGAGTTTTTGCCTGTGGCTCGTCAACTGTGCTGATGGATTCTTCGGCCGGTGCTGGAGTCGTGGCTGTTTTTGTCGCGGTCTTCTTCGCCATGTTGCGTATTCGATGTTCTAAGGAGGCTGGGTAAACGATTTCCTAAGCTGGTAATATAGAGGATGTTAATGCGAACGAAAACTCAGAGGCCCGCCAATGAGTGCACTGAAAAATGCAGTCGATTCACTCGCTGGCGCGCCGTGCTGGTATTGCGGCGTAACAGTGCTCTCGATTCTGGCGTTTTTAGGCTACACTAATCCGCATGACGTCTGACGCTTTACTCTAGGCACTTCACTTCACCTCGCCGCTTCGCGACAACTCGCTGGAGTATCGTGGCTGCTGCTGGACAGACGGCTTCGCCGGCGTCCGAGCGGGCGCTGGCAACGCTGTGTGAACTCTATTGGTTGCCGCTGTATGGCTATGTCCGGCGGTGCGTGGCAGACGAAGCGGAAGCCAAAGATCTGACTCAGGCTTTTTTCGCCGAGCTGCTTGAACGGAACAGCGTGCGCGTCGCGGATCCTGAACGTGGGCGGTTTCGCTCATTTCTGCTGACAGCCTTCAAACACTTCCTGTCGAAGCAGTGGGACAAAGCGAAGGCACAAAAACGGGGTGGTGCCAAGTCGCTTTGGTCACTGGATCTGCATCGTGCGGATTCGAAAATTCGCATCGAACCAGCGGCGGGTTTGACTGCTGAACAGGCCTATGATCGGCAATGGGCCGTCACGTTGCTGGAGAACATCATGCAGCAGCTACACGACGAATGGGCGACTGCAGGGCGAGCATCGCAATTCGAGCTGTTGAAGCCGTTTCTGATTGGCGACCATGCTGGAACGACTTACGCAGACGTGGCGGAACGATTGCAGATCTCAGCAGGCGCGGCGAAGATGTCGGCCACGCGACTAAGAAAGCGGTACAGGGAACTTCTGCGGCTGGAGATCTCCGAGACCGTTGCGACGCCGGAAGATGTCGATGAGGAAATTCGTAACCTGTTTGCCACGCTGCAATTGTGAACGAAATTGGGAAATCTCCGTGACCATTCGGAAGTTTTCCGTCAGAAGAAGTATCCTGGAAAAATCACGAGGTACCTCTGATGACTGAAACTCCCCGAAGCTGTCCGAAATGCCGCACCATTTTGCCAGCTGATGCTCCTGACGGTATCTGCCCGCGGTGCCTGATGCTGGCTGGAATGGACAGCGACCCGGCGCCTGAATTCGCCGTGACGACTCCGCAACAGCGGATTGCCGCGACTCCGTCCGTTGAATCGTTGCGAGGACTGTTTCCGCAACTGGACATTCTGGAGCTGATTGGCGTGGGCGGCATGGGGGCCGTGTATAAAGCGCGCCAAACGAAGCTCGATCGACTTGTCGCGCTGAAGGTCATTCGTCCCGAAGTCGCGACGGATCCCGCGTTCGCAGAACGTTTTTCGCGTGAAGCAAAAACTCTGGGACGACTCGATCATCCGCATATTGTCGGCGTGCATGACTTCGGAGAAGTATTGGCCAGCCAGGGTGATCTCAAGCCATCGCCGCTGTACTAAGTTCCAGTTTTGCACATTTGGAGACTGATATTGGCAGGAAAAAGGCGGCCC
>CALFOL010000831.1 GCA_937919915.1 uncultured Planctomycetaceae bacterium | reverse complement strand
CACAGCCAAACCGTACGGCAAGCCGCGCGAATAGAGGTGCGGTGAACGCACTAGCGGCAAATGCCGCAAGAAATGCCAAAAGGCCTGATGACATGTCCGAGGAGCCTCGAATTTAGGTGACAGGCCGAAGTGGTAAAAGTCACACACGAAATGATGTGAAATCCAGCCATTCGGTGCCGCCCATGATCCCGAAGCAACGGGGGGTGTTGCAAGGAAGCAATCCCTGAATCCCAGAAAACACACGCAAAGCTCGCAGCTTTCCGGAATCGCACAATCTCGCCAAGTGTCACGAAACGTTGCAGCCGATCAACGCCGCACAGGAAGGAAATTCCAAAGAAAAACAGCCGGAAAACGCGTTCTTCGGATCGGAAAGTGATCCGAAGTGTGTCACAAAAACCACAGAGTGAACTACGGTGCGATTCCTAAAGGCATTCCTCTTGACGAGTTCCGTTGCTTTGTTCTCAAGACGCAACAAATCTCGTTGGTGTGGCTGCTTCTCTAATTGAAGCATTGAACCAAATTGCCTAGATCATGTAGTCTGTCGAGCGACCCAGAATTCGATCGACCAGATCCTGAGACAGGTCCACTGCCGGCGAACGGTCCGGATCCATGTCCGTCGGGTTAATGCCGCAATACACGGACCACGGGCCCAGATGCCGCCAACGCCCTGCTCTGTTCGGCTCATTCGGTAGCACGGGGGTGGTGCAGCGGTTGCAACCGATCGTGGTATAGCCCTGGTCGTGCAGTGGGTTGGTGATCACGTTGTTTTCTTTGATGTACGCTGCCAATTGCTCGTCATCAAAGTTAACCAGTGGGTTGATTCGCAGAACGTTTAGTCTGGTATCGACCGCCAGGATCGGGCAGGCTCCCCGCGCGCCGCCGTCAGAGCGTCGCAGGCTCCCGATCAGTGCGTCAAACTCGTCTGCGACCGCGTCCAGGGGCGCTGATTTGCGCAACTCGCAACACTCCTTCTGACCTTCCGGGCTCAGGTACAGTACGCCTTTTTCGGTTGTCTGCTCGGCAATCGTTTGTGCCGGATAGAGTGTACGAATCTTCAGGCCGTATTCCTGCATCAGACGATCGCGTGTTTCGAGCGTTTCTGGAAACAGTATTCCTGTGTCAACGAACAGGATCGGCATTTCGAGTGGAACCGAACTCAACATGTGGCAGATCGCATTGCCGGATTTCTGCATCGACGACAGCGCGGCCACACGGTCTCCGAATATGGATCTCGTCCATTCCAGAAGTTCCTGGGGGGACCGTTCTTCGAAAGTTCGGTTGAGGTCGATCAAATCAGCCTGACTCAGCCGTGCCATGGCACCAATATCCTGTGTGAAAAATAGACGCGGAATTCGCCGCAATGTCGCGGAATGATAGCGATTTCCACGCAGTTCACCAGATAAACGCTGAGCATGCAAAAAGCGGCTGGCCGGCGGGCCGGCCAAAACGCTGCCTCGTGGGCGGAATGGCGGCGCATCGCGCAGATGGACCGTGTGCCACTGGCGAAGCGGGCAGAGCCAGTGCCGTTCTGTTGGATAGCCCTGGCAGAGCCAGTGGGCACCGGATGCCCGCTGCAGGCAGTTCGTTCTATTTAGCGTCCCACCACCAGCGAGCGTTCTGCTGGCCAATTGGGCTGGCTTTAGGAGCTTCAGCCGTGAGTGAGTCCACTGTCTTCATTCGATTGCGGTCGTTCAGCAGCTCCGAAACGTCAGCTCGGACACCACCTGCAACCTGAATCACAACGCTGCCACCATCGTACACTCGAAAATGAGCGGCGGTCATCAGCTCTTCAGGAACGTCAACAGACTCGGTTGTGAAACCATCACGAGCGACGAATGCCTGGGGCGCCCAACCGACCCGTTGTCCAAGGCCATAGGTCTGTACAAGAGCCGATACCATTGCCAGATCAAAGATGTTTTCGAGGTCAGCAAAAACAACATCCTGTGCCGCCAGCTCTGGCAGGTGCTTTGTGAACAGCTCAGCAAACTTCGCGTTAGCGCGGCTGGCTTTTCCGGTTGCGTTGCGAGTTCCGTTTTTTCCGACTACCTGATCTTCTGAGAGACACTGAATCGCGGTGCCGTTGAATTCGAACACTTTGCCGTCTGGTGATACGTTGATTGCGTCGTATCCAACAGCCATCCACCATCGCAGGGCATCCATTCCGTTTGATCCGCGCTGTTCAGACCGAGTCAACAGATCGAAGTAGCTTTTCATACCAGCAGGTCCCTGTCGCTTCCCGATCCCGATTTCCTTCATGCGGTAGTCTGCGTCCACGATCACAGAAGCCACTCGAGAATCCTGTGGAACGCCCCGAACCAGCACGTTTTGCAGACCTAGACGCTGTTCCACTTCCTGTGTGAATGTCGCGGCTGTTTTCGCGTTGAGTGTCTTGCGATTCTTATTCACGAAGTCCTGGACAGCAGCCACATGGGCCTGCTTTGGGTCGATTGTGCACACGAAGCCGTCAGCTCCACCCTTGCTGAATGTGCGAGTCAACGTAACCAGGTCATCAAGATTCAGCGTCGGTCGTTTGGTTTGTGAACTGATTTTTCGACCTTGTCCGTCAACGGACCAGTCGCCAGCCGGGCCACCAATCACTATGTCGCCAGTTTCCGGAAAGACAAACAGGAAGTCGATCCGACTGATGCCAGCGATCGCGCGGGCGTCGTCGGGAATCGCCTGTCCGTCTTCAATCAGCTTCGCAACGTGTGCTTCCAGCCGAGGCAGGGATACCATTCGCAGGGCCGAAGTTGTTCGGATGTCAAGGTTGTGGTTGGCGTTCTTTGCCAACTCAGCTGCCTTGAGTAGATGTGAGTCGTCTTTGATGGTGGCCAGAGAAGCCAGTACGGCGGGGGCCGCCACGAAGACGCCCTGTGAATTAAAGGTCATCTGACCACCTTCACCGTCCACGGTAAACCATTTTGCTGGGGGACTAGTTTGCTCCATGATCAAGGTGGTTAGCTCGCCGACTCCGGTCGCAAACTGGGAGCCTCCGTTAACTGATACCGGCGCTAATAGCTCCTTTGCTCGTGCAGCTGTTCGATGATCGCCAGATAGTGTCGCGGCATCGCGAACCTTATTCGCGGCTGTCACAAAGTCGCCCTGCTCGGCGGCAACGCGGGCCTGCATTTTGAGTTGCTCAGCCTTCAGAGCGGTGTCCGTTTTACTGTCGCCTGCGATACCAGACGCAGAAAAAGACAACATCGCAGACGCAATAGTCAGCGTGAACAAAAATGGTCGCAGCATGGAACAGGCCTTTGCTCGATCAAGTAGATCAGATGTGTTGTAGAAGATGGGTTCCCACCCGGCGAAGTTGCGCGCACAACAATACAGTACGGTGAGAGGAAACCCTGCTATCAGGATCGTCTTCCTGTGCGCCGACGTCAAGAATATTCCTACATTTCAGGACCATACGCGTCCATCGGGGCACGCTGACTCTGGCGGCTGTGCTGGTCACTCGGATGATTCAGATTACACTCAGTGAGAAACGCCGACATAACTCCGTTAATTTTCCCCACCGTCAGAATTCGAAATCGCTTTATCCATGCCCGAATTGCCCGAAGTTGAAACCATGGTTCGTGGCTTAAGGCCCGAAATCGAAGGGCGTGAGATTCTAAACGTCGAATTTTGTCCCTGTACTCGCCGTCCGATTCAGATAACGCCATCGGCACGGATGTTCCGGCGGAAAATGGAAAAACAGGAAGTTCTTCGCGTATATCGTTTCGCGAAACGTGTCGTGATTGAGATTTCATCAGGCGACAGCATTGTTGTTGAACCCCGAATGACGGGATTAATGCTGGTTTCTGCTGCTCCGACTCAGGAACACCGCCGGCTTTGTTGGCATCTCAAGCAGAAACGCGGCAAAGCGGCGTCGTTTGAATTCTGGGATCGTCGAGGGCTTGGCACCGTTCGCTTGCTGAGTTCCGCGGAAATGACAGACCTCCGGGCGTCCCTGGGGCCGGATGCTCTGGAGATCACTGTCGACGAGTGGAAAACTCGGCTGGAAAAAACAAGTCGAGCAATTAAGGTTGCGATGCTGGACCAGAAAATGGTGGCTGGCATTGGCAATCTTTACGCCAGCGAGATTCTGCATCGCGCGGGCGTCTCACCAACAAAAGCAGCCAACCGAATTACCGACCGGCAGGTGCAACGAATTGCAGTGGAAACAACGGACGTCCTGGAGACCGCAATTCGATATGAAGGGTCCACCCTGAGTGACGGCACCTATCGCAACGCTCTCAACAAAGATGGCGGATATCAGAACGAACACCGCGTGTATCAGAAAGCCGACTTGCCGTGCCAAAACTGTCGCTCAGGCACGATCAAGCGAATTGTCCAGGCGCAACGATCAACATTTTATTGCCCGAAGTGCCAGCGATGAGTGACCGTCTTACCAGAGGTTTTCCAATTCTCCACTATGAGCGTGCAACAGGCGGCCGGGACCGGTGCCTTGCGGAGACTCTTTTAAAACTCGGAGCCACAGGCAATGCCCGCGCGCTGTTCCTTCAAAGGAAATGTGCTGAGCCAACTCGTCATCTTGTGAGATCGGATCTGACTGCCAGAAAACTTTTGGTGGGGTGTCAAACAGGCCCATGACATGCCCAATATTCAGCTGCAGCTGCAAGGGCAGTCGCTTTCCATCCATCTGGCCGCCGACGATTTCGGTCGAGGCGACGAAGATGGATACTTCCCATTCGCCGTTGTCGGGATTTTGAAAGAAATGGCATCCGATTGGTGCATGACACTCATCAGCCACGATTCCCCGCGCCGCATCGTTACTAAGCCAGCGCAGCCACGCAGGGGGGCGATTGTCAGCTTTCAGCCGCAAGTTCATTGTTGAAATTCCTGAGGAAGTGAGCTCTGGTTTTGCGTTAAACAGCTTGCTTTCCATAAAATTAACGGAAAATGCTGAGCTGTGGTAATCGATCAGGTAGCAGAACATTTCGATGTACCTTTGGGCAACCCTTCACAGGAAAGTTCACGGAAACTCACCACATCCAAGCCTTTTTGTGACGGCGCGTTGCCAAAAAGAAACGTTTATGTTGCTAAAGCACAACGCTTCGTTTTATTCGAGCCAGAACCTACAGACGGAACATTTTATGAATCCACATGCTGCAATGCGACTGGTTGCCATCGTTTCCGTGCCGATTTTGTTGATGACAAAAACGTCTGCACTGGCACAGCCTCCGGTACGTCAACGTGCTGTCGACGTGTTCTCGCTTCATGATGGCACACGACTGTTGGGTGTTTCACAGAACGGAACGCAACCGAAGTCGCAGCCTCTTCTGATGAACGCAAACTGGCTAAATCAGGAATACCCAATTCTGTATCAGCAATTGACGACCTCTGCAGAGGAACCATCAGATGCGAATTCGAAACTGGTTGATCAGTTGCGTCGACATCTCGAACAACTGCGTACGATGTCACCGGCTGAGATCGAACGGATTGGCTTTCTACAGGAACGTTTGACTGATCTCGAAGCTGCCGCAAAAAAACAGACGACGTACGACCTCATTCTGGTGGAACTGTCAGAGGCTTTGATCCGCCGGCAGTTGGTGCAGAAGCCTGCCGTCCGAAAGATCGGCGAGCTGGCATTGCTGAACAGCATTCCCGACATGGAAACACTGTCCGTTGCAGACGCCACGTCAGCGCTGCAGAGATTAGTGGCGGAATCGAAGTTGGTGACCGCCCTGCCCGACTCGGCCCAGTTGCCAGCGGACCATGAATTTCAGCGTCTGTTGATTGCCGCCGAACGACGATTTGGTCAACCCTGTCGCCTGATTCATTACGGCGGGAATTACCTGTCTGCTAATGGTGAGGCGCCCGATCTTCAGGCGTTGATGCCTCAAATGCTGCACGGACAAATCCAGAACCAGCTGAAGAATTTGCTGGGCGATCCGAGTGTCAAACCCGCCATGATCGAGGTCGCAAATGCCGATGGCGTACTGGCTCCTGCCGCTGCGAAACTGGCAGGCAATCGTCGACTGGTTGAAGTCAGTCACATGGATCTGGACTTGGATTCCGGCAGTTCAACGGTAAGTATCGGCGTCTATTTCCGTAGCTCGGAAATAGACGATTTCCGGCTGTTTACGTCAGTTTCCGGCAACGCATCCTCTGCAGAAATTTCCCCCGAGCAGCTGCGCCGGATTAATGATGATCCGCGTGTCAGGCAGGTGACGCAGTTATTCCGATCACTGGGAACAGGAGCCGCTGACCTGACGAAAGCGGTTTCCATGGGTGCGGTTGTTGAGGTTGCACAGAACCGAGCCGGCAGCGCTCTTGAATCGCGTTTTTCGAACGCTCCTGACAACTCCAGTGGTCTAAAGATTTTGCGTGTGAGTCTTACTAACTTGCCGGATAGCAAATGAGTCAGGTCGAAGGCACGCTGGCGACAGCGAATTCCAATGAGTCGTGAATGTCTCTGGCTCGTGGGATACGGTTATCACAGTCCGAAACGCACACTCCGCGGCCAGCACGTCAGCAGGAACTGCTGTATCCGATTGCTGCCGCACAGAGATCCGTGAGCGAATTCAGAAGTTGTTTTTTGAATTCGTCAGGCTGGCAATAGAAACGAATCGTCCGATCGGCTTCATGAGCTGGCTGCAGCCCCCCAATTCGTTTGGTGCCTGAGTTGACTATGACTGCTGTGAATCGATTGGCGTCGGAATTCTGTTTCGAGTCTTTCGGTACCAGGTGGATTGCATCGACGCCAAATCGCCGCTGTAGTGATCGTTCTAAATCCGACACGACGATGTCAGACAGGCCCGCTCCTGAGATCGTGATTCGCAGCGGCCGTTGCTGCAGTTGCTGGTACAGCTCACTTACGTCCTCCTTCAGAATGGGATGGTGAAACTCGGGAGCAATTTCAGTCAGCGGTTGCAATACGAATCGCCGATACCAGAGGGCTGGATGTGGTACGACGATTTGATCAGTGCAGATCACGGTCTGTCCGTGGTACAGCAGGTCCAGATCAAGACTGCGTGGTCCCCAGCGAATGTCTCGCGCGCGTTTGAACGCGGCTTCGACATCGTGCAGAGTTGCCAACAGTTCTGTGGGAGGAAGTCTGGTTTCCACAACAGCCGCGGCGTTGACGAAGTCGTCCCCGGCAACAGCTCCCATGGCTGGTGTGTGAAGCAGTGCGCTGACGGCCCTAATGCTGACCGACCGCTCTTCAAGGAGCAACATTGCTTCTTGAAAAATCTCTGACGTGTTGCCGATGTTGCCACCAAGGGCGATGCCGCAGATTGCCAAGGTTCGTTTCCTGTTCGAAAACCTAACTGTGGCGACTGATTGATTCGACGTCAATGCAGTAACCTATAGCAACCACGGTGACTCATTCAGTCAAACTGCACTGCAAACAAACACGAAACGCCGGCGATTGAATCGAAAAATGTCGTCGATTCACTCGCCGGCGCTTTGTGCCTGTATGGCGGTCCGTTGGCGTGGTTTAGAAGCCGTTGGTGTCGAGTTCTGAATCGATGTTATTCCACCAATCACTGATGCCACTTCCCGCCGCAACAATACTCACGATCATCACCAACAGGATTGCAGCCAGCATAACGCAGTACTCCACCGCGGTCGTGCCATCGGAATCCCTCAGGAAGGTTCGAATTGATCGCAAAGTTGCCATGCGGCGGCCCTCGGTGCAGAATTTGTCTTCGGTGTTAGTGAAAGCTAGGTTACAGCAGCCGATTCGCAACACGATGTTCGTCAATTGCAGGGAAATCCACACGTTAGCAGTTGGCATAATCGGAATGGCCCGAACATCCAGCAGGCGGCCGTCTTTTGCCGATTTCCGAGGAAGTTTTGCATCATCGGCGGCCAGGGATGCCATCTACGCCGCATGACAATTAAAGTTGCCACCCGTCAATGTCTTCGGCTGCAGCCTGGACAACTTCAATCCCAGTCCTGTTTTCTGTGTTTCCCTTGAACCATGCCTGGCTATTCGGATCGTCTCAATCTACGAATCAAACGTCTCAGAACGTCAGCCCTGGTTGGGCTGGATCCACGTTGGGACTGGCTGCCGGATGAAATCGTTCGTTCGGCAACGGCCAGCGGCGGAACGACGTTTGAGATCCAGGCGCGGGCTTTTGAAGCCTTTAGCTGTTCCATTATCGACGTCGTGGCTTCACTGGTTCCGGCCGTCAAGCCGCAGGTTGCATTCTTCGAACAACTTGGCCCGGCCGGCATGACGGCTTTGCTTAACGTGATGAAGTACGCGCGGAAGGCTGGTTTGATTGTGATTGCTGACGCCAAGCGTGGCGACATCGGTTCAACGGCCAGTGCTTACGCCGACGCGTGGCTGGCCGGTGAGTCTCCGGACGCCGCCCCTTACCCCGCAGATGCCTTGACAATTAACGCGTACCTTGGAAAAGACACGCTACAGCCATTCGTTGATGCCGCGGTTTCTCGAGGTGCGGGGCTATACGTGCTCGTACGTACCAGCAATCCCGGCGCTGCTGTGTTTCAGGATCGTGCGTCAGATGGCGACAAGTTGTTCGAAACTGTGGCAGACGTTGTTCAGAGCCTGAACAACGAATTCTGGCCAGGCGACTCCTACGGCGGTGTCGGCGCTGTGGTTGGCGCGACATGGCCGCAAGAGCTATCTGACCTGCGATCCAGAATGCCGAATACTCCGCTGCTGGTACCAGGCTATGGAAGCCAGGGCGGCACCGCGGCTGATGTCGCCGGGGCTTTCGCGGAGAATGGTCTCGGAGCCGTCATTAACAGCTCGCGAGGAATCAACTTCGCGTTTCGCCGCGATGATCTGGCTAGTCAGTTCGGGCCGGAAAAATGGCGAGATGCGATTGCCGCGGCGACTCACGAAATGATCGCTGACCTCCGTGAACACACACCAACCCCCTGACAACGCATCAGGATTTGATCGGCGTGTCTTTACCAGCAGAGACTTCTTTGCTGTCTTCAACACGAGCGTCTTCGATGTTGTCATCTCGGAACGAAATCCGCAGGCCATCCAGTTCAATTGCGCCGATTTCGTATCGCAGACTTCCGCGAGGCAGCAAAGACAACTGTCCGCCGCCAACAAATGGCACACGTTGTGGCACGATTGATTTGGGCTCCGGCCTGGTCGGCGGATTCAATGTGACCAGGATTGCCGGTGTACCAGGATAGTTCAGCGTGACCTGAATCGGTCGGTTGTCCGGAAAAGAGTCCTCACCGGTCTCTGTGATGAAGTCCGCCCGGACCCCACCAGTGTCCGGACGGTAGCCGACGACGTGAAACGCATTTGTTCCTGAAACAACTTCAGGCTGCGCATCCTGGATTTTCCAGGCAGCAGCAGCGGCCAGCGTGATGGCGTTACCGCGACCAACACGATGGACAGATGCGGACAGCGTTGATGCCAGATATGCCTGAGCATTCGCGGGCATCTTTTCCTTGCTGAGAAGTTTGGCGCACAGCAGCAATCCGGGGATCGGCACTTCGCGAACAACGCTCGGATCATTCAGCAGTGTCGCCAGTTTCGCTTTGTTATCTGAATGATAAAACAACGACACCAAGGCAATTCGGCTTTGACCGGCTTCCTGATCTTCGTCCAGATTGCACAGAATAAGTTCTTCAGCTTTACCGAACTGTTGGTGGCGCCCCAATACCCAAGCGCAGATCAGATTGGATTCCCAGTTACGAATCGAATACTCAGTCACGCGCGCTGCCGTTTGAGCGGCGTCGGGATGTCCGGCCATTTCCTGCAGCAGCGCGGTGTTCGCCATACAACTGGCCAGCATATCGTCCTGGCGGAAATGCCCGCTGCCGATTTCAGTCAGTCGCTGGTATGTCTCTAACGCTTCTTCGGCAAGTCCAAGATGTTGCTGAGTTCTGGCGACGTAGTACCAATAGGGCGGATAACACTCCATAAAACGTTCCAAACGTCCCAGCATTCGCAAGCGCTGTGCGGCATCGCGTTCCTGCAGGACGCGCGCCAGCTGGTCCAGATCCTGATCGCGAATCAACCATTCGTCAGGGATCTTGTTCTTTTGCGACAGTCGCCAAAAGCTGTCCATGAAGGCGCTCGACCGCGACATCAGATTGGTGAATTCGATTTTTTCGACTTTCCATTGATCCGAATCACGTCGTACTTCCTGATTGCGGTAGTCCCACCAGCTGTTGGCTCCGGATTGAACGACATTTGCCAACTGACCTGTGGCCACTTGAGCACCAATGACGAAAAAGGTGGTCCCCAGTTGACGATGAATGCTCCGGCGAAACTGTTCGTTGATCACCACACGTTCACGCTCACTGATTGCAACATGACTGATTTCGTCAAGGATCGATTTATACAACGCGACCACTTCCTGATCTTCGATCTGATTCAGATTCAGGTTGTTCAGGATTCGAGTCTGCTCTTCGTGAAAGACGCCCTTTTCCGGCACACGCCGAATGCGGTGCAGCGCGGCGCGACAATAATTCAGGGCCACCGCCGTCGTTTTTCGTACAGCCTCCTCGTGGACCGCCGCGTCGTCTGCCTGCGCGAAACCGCACAGCAGCATGGCGAGAACAAGAGGGCAAAATAGTCGTTTTTGTTGCATGGCGGTGGCCTGAACTTCAGCAGTGGGAGGGGGCTCTGATAGACGAATCATGTCAAAGACAGCATTCCTCCTTGAACGCTGCGACTGTACTTATTACCCATGATTGTCTGGAATCCGTGTTGAGCAAGCAGCAACCGACCCTGAAGACTGATTGATTCAGGATCGACTCCGTTTGCGACGAGAAAAGCGAACCGGCAAACGGCAGAAACTGCCGAACTTAGATAGACTGTGCCGGATCCGCAGGAGTTGTCGCGTAGGGATACCCCGAATCACGGTCTGGTAACCCGCCAGCTGAGACGAAATTCACAGCATCCCAACTGTCGAACAGCGGAGGACGCTGGTAACACCGTTTGCTGGTGATTCGCAGCGCCACTTTGCTCTGGCCAGGATTTTGACGAATCGCTAAACCACCACCGTTGCTTAAACCACCAGTTCACCCACGCGTCTATCTATGCATGGAGTCATTCCCGATGCGAGAAACTTTTCTGCCGTTCGCACCACCGATGATTGGCGAAGAAGAGATCGAAGAGGTCATCGATACTCTGCGATCAGGGTGGCTGACAACTGGACCGAAAACGCGACAGTTCGCGGCAGACTTCACGGCTTACACTCAGGCCCCGGGCGCACTCACCGTCAATTCCTGTACGGCTGCACTGCATCTTTCGCTGGTGTCGCTGGGCATCGGAGCGGGCGATGAAGTGATCACGACCCCATTGACATTCGCGGCTTCCGTCAACGTCATCGAACACGTCGGTGCTCGGCCAGTCCTGGCCGACGTTGAACCTGACACGTTGAACATCGACCCGCAGAAAATCGAACAGGCGATCACTCCAGCAACAAAAGCGATCATCGCCGTGCACTACGCAGGCCATCCTGTGCAGCTGGATGCGATTCGCGATATTGCTGAACGACACAATCTCCATCTTATTGAGGACGCTGCTCACGCAATCGGCGCTGCGTATAAGAACCAGCCAATCGGCAGCGGCAGCAACCCCACGTGTTTTAGCTTTTACGCCACCAAGAATCTGACCACAGGCGAAGGCGGCATGCTGACTGGCGATGACGAATTTCTCGATCGTGCACGCATGCTGAGTTTACACGGGATGAGCCGAGAAGCGTGGAGCCGTTATTCTGCCGGAGGCAAATGGGCGTACGACATTGCAGCTCCTGGTTTTAAATATAACATGACTGACATTCAGGCTGCCATCGGGTTGCAGCAGCTACGGCGTTTTGAGGCCATGCAGTCGCGCCGTCGAGAAATCGTCGCACAGTATCAGTCTGCATTTGCCAATGACCCGGCGCTACAGACGCCGGTGTGTCATGAAGATGTCACACACGCCTGGCATTTGTACGTGCTGCGGATTAACGAATCAGAACTCACGATTGAACGTAATCAACTGATCGAAGCAATCAACGCACGCAACATCGGAACATCGGTTCACTTTATTCCCATTCACATGCATTCGTACTATGCCAACAGGTATAGCTGGAAGCCTGAGGATTTTCCTGTGGCCTTTGGCAACTTCAATCGCATGGTCAGTCTGCCGCTATCGGCAAAAATGAGCGATCAGGATGTTGCCGATGTGATCGAAGCAGTGACGGATGTGGTTGCTGTGTCGCGTCGCCGAGCGATGGTGGCTTAGAGGACTGTTCCTTAACGGGTCCACGACCAGTTTGCCACACCCCTCAGATTCTGAATGCGTTCGGCAGGCCAGCTTCCGTCGCGCAGTTGGATGACTGTATCTGCGACCATGGCCCATGTGTCTTCGTGTGATTCACAGTCGAGTCCACCGATGTGATCGCTGAGCATCACGTTTCGCATCTTCAGCAGCGGACTGTCGGCTGGCAATGGCTCAACGTCGAAGACGTCCAGACCAGCACCTCGGAGTTTTCCCGTGGCCAGTGCGTCACACAAATCCGGCTCATTAACCAGTTGCCCCCGCGCTGTGTTGATCAGCACGGCAGAATCTTTCATCTTTGCGATGGTGGTGGCGTTGATCATCCCTTTGGTTTCGCTGGTGACGGGCGAGTGCAGCGAAATATAATCCGATCGTGCGTAGAGCTCATTCAGCGACACTAGCTCAATCTTATGTTCTGCAACGAAGTCCGCCGGTGCATACGGATCGTGAGCAATGACGTTCATTCCCAGTCCGATGGCTCGCGTTGCTGTGGCGCCGCCGATTCGTCCGAGACCAATGAGCCCCAGCGTGCTGCCCATAATTCGCGGCCGTCCTGTGCGTGTCCACGTGCAATTTCGGACTCCGTGATCAGCTGACGGTAGTCCACGAGCCACCGCCATCAACAAAGCAATGGCGTGTTCGGCGACGGCATGATGATTCACCCCCGGGCTGGTCGCAACTACGATGCTCTGCCGGTCACAGGCTTCCAGATCGACGGCATCAAACCCGACACCAGCGCGAGAAATGACACGCAGTTCCGGGCAGGATTCCACCACTTTCGCACTAAAGGGCTCGGATCCGGCCAGCACCGCGGAATAGCCCTGCAGTTCCGCAATGAAGTCCGCTTCGATCCGCAGGTTTATGTTTCGGGGAACGACGTCGCACTGAATTCCTGCTGACTGTAGGATTTCGAAGTGCGGCCCGTTTTCGGCGCTCAGAGCAGTACACAGGACTTTCAGCATTTTGAAGAATCACTTTCCAAGGCAGGCCACTGCCCCTGAAGAAAAAGCGGGGTTTGGTGGTAAATTTTAACTACCACCATTCGGCCGTAGTCGATCAGAGGCTAAGCTACGTGGTCGACATTTGAACAAGGCAGAGTTTTTATCCAGAGCAGCGATAGTTTGGAGATGCTCCGCTTTCGTCCCGAGCTCCCGATTCCGTCGGACATGGTCTGGCGAGCAAGAGTCTAATTGAAACGGTTCAGCAGCGTACTCCCAGAGCGATCACGAAACAGCATTTTCCGCATGGCGTCTTCAAATTTTACAGCAGATA
>CALFOL010000830.1 GCA_937919915.1 uncultured Planctomycetaceae bacterium | reverse complement strand
TTACTCACTGAGCTGAAATTGATATGTGCGATTATTTGTGGGCGGGTGCTTATTGCACGAAACCTGTTTCAGTGGAGTCAGGTTTTCAGAGCGACAACGGAGCGTTTCCGAGCGGCAGCTCCCATGGTCTGAGGCACAGCATCGGCCACAAAAAAAGCCCGGTGTCATTCAGTGACACCGGGCTTTGCGTTGGATTTGCAATGCAAGCACAGGTGTCAACAGCGCAGTGACAGGAGACTGCCGTTTCCAAATTGATTGGAAAAGCTGCCGCCATTTTGTTTGCTGAAGAGACCTGAAAAGAAGAACATTGCCGTATCGCTTACCGTTGTGGTGTGATTGAACTAACTTTGCCGCAGCGACGTCTCACTGCATGCTCGGAAGGTAAGACGCCGCCGAAGCAGAAGAGTTCGCGCGAATTGATTTTTTTACCGAGTAACGAACAACAGCGAAAGCACAACCTACTTCAGTTTCGGTTTCAACGATTGCAGATGCTCAAAGTACTCGGCAATGCTGTCGGCCAGCTCTTGGGCGACGCGTACACGAACCGCCGCCTTGCGGTAATCTGCGCCGAATTCCAGTTGGATCGCGTCGATGCCATGCGGTTGATGGCTGCCGTATGTTTGGACAATATAGCCGCCCGTGTACCCGGACTGTTCTTTGCCATCGAACGGATCCGGATGAACTTTCCAGCCGCGTCCCTTAAGAAATGCCAGCAGGGATTTCGAACCGGTAACGTACTGTTCACCGCCCTGCGATTTAATTCCCGACACGGTGAGGCCATTCTTTGTGCCGCGAAAGACAGTTGACGCAGACGCCCCCTGCCCGTGGATATCGATCAACAGTCCGGTCGGGTGTTTCTCACGAACTGCCCGCACCGCTGCGTCCAGTTCCGCGTGATACTGGTCATAGACGACTCGCGTCTTTTCAGATTCCACGGCAATGTTCGCTGGGCGATTGAAGTCGATATACCGCCGATGCACGCGCGAAATCGTGAAAGACGGTTTGCCGTTCATCCGCGCGGCCAGTTGACGGGCAACTTCCAGAGCCAGCTCTTCCGTGCCGCCATCGCGAAGGGCTCGAAAGCCCGCTCCGCCGCCTTTTAGTCCCTCGCCCTTGCGAGCTTCCACGCCTGGAAACCTGAGCGTTCCTCCATGCGGTGCGGAAATCACAATTGGCAGATCGCCCTGTTGAAAGATCACCAGATCCGAACGGTCAGCTTGCTGTGCCGCCCAGTGCACAGCTGCCGGTACCACCGAATCCAGTCCCGCCGTACGTTCCGGATGCGGACTGATCGCCAGAACGCGACCAGCGCCGAAACGACCCGCGGCGATCGCTGTCTTACCAGACATCACTCCGCCTGGAACACCATCCTTTGTCACTTCCGTCGCGAACGAAGCCCATTCCTCGTAGTCATCCAGTTCCGGTTTGCCCGCTGGAGCCAGCAGTGGACCCTGATGATAATAGACAGTTGTTCGTTCGGCGGGCAGAGCCAGGCTGTCTCGCCCAGTGCTGTGAACGCTCAATTCCACGTCTCCAAAACCACGTGCCCAGTGTTTTCTGTCCAGCACTTTGGCGTCGAGGATATTCAACGACCAGTCATAGTCGGCCGATGCCAGGTAGGCTCCTGCGCAGATGCCAACATAGCCGCCGCCATCCCGAACAAAGCGGCGGACTTTTTCTCGGCCGTCGGCTCCCAGTGAGTTCGCCTGCTTGCTGCCAGATCCGCCAGCAAACATGATCACTTCGAATGAACCCAGCTCATCCTTCAGAATTTGGTCTGTGGAAATCCGTGCGACCTCGATTGTGTCGTCGGTCTGCAGGTCTTTCAAGACCTCCGTGACGGTGCGGCTGACTCCATCGCCTTCGTAAACAGCGACATGAATCGTTTCACCGGGCTGCTGAGCCAACGATCGAGAGGCCGCAATCAGCAGTACCCCGATCAGAAGGATGCAGCGGCATGTTGAGTTCACGAAATTACTCATCGCGGGTAGTCGCATTGCTGTATTTCTTTGCACGGAAAATCACCTGGCATCGTTGCTCTTCTTATCACGCCAGCCACCATCGGGAAACTGTTTTTGAATCAACTTCCGCACAGACGTCAGAGTTTCTCCGCTGGCATCAGCGGCCACGTTTTTCGTTTCGTCTGGATCGATCTGGTGATCATAGAGTTCTCTTGCTGTGACCACGCCGGTGTCAAAATGTCGCCATTCAGTATAACGATAGCGACTGGTTCGTACGGAAACGCCCATAATTTCGGGATGGTCTTGATAATAGGCGGGCCGAGGGTGCTGAGTGAAGGCCGCCTGTTTTACCGTTGCCGTCGAATGGTTCAGAATCGGTACCAGGCTTGTTCCATCCAGTCCGTCTGGTGCAGGCAGCGCGCACAATTCGGTCAGTGTGGGATAGAGATCAACCAATTCCACGAGTGAACTCGTGGCTGCACCAGCTTTCGTACTTCCGGGCACAGCGACGATCAATGGGATCCTTGCGTCGCGTTCGAAGTTCGAAGTCTTGCACCACAGCGAATTCTCGCCGAGGTGAAATCCGTGATCGGACCAGAACACGATCACCGTGTTTTTGGTCAAATCCTGTCGTTCGAGCTCATCCAGCACTTTCCCCAACTGAGCGTCGAGGAAACTGATGCCGGCCAGATAGCCATGACGCAATTCACGAATTTCTGCGTCGCTCAGGCCGTCTTTTCCCGCGGCCCGCATAATCTCCCGATTGTCGTGCAGCGCGATGTCAGGAACGTCTTGTGTTGGCTGGGGGTGCTCGGGCATCGAAATCTGATTGCGGTCGTACATGTTCCAATACTTGGCGGGCGGATTAAACGGAAGGTGTGGTTTCCAGAATCCGACTGCCAGAAAGAAAGGCCGTTTGTCTTTTCCTCGCGCCTGCAACGCGTCGACTGCATGTTCGGCAATTCGCCCATCGAAGTAAGCGTTGTCCGGCACATCCAGGCACATGCAGCGTGGAGCTGTTGCTGCGTCGGCGGGAAGTTCGCCGTCAGTCATCGGTAGATCGTCATCGTGCCGAGCGTAATGCAGCACGGCAGGAACGCTCCACGATTGCGGATCTCCCTGATCTGCGGTTCGCCAGTTATGAAATATCTTGCCTATACCCTGAGTCACGTAGCCGTTCTGCTTGAACAGTTGCGGAAGAGTGACGACGTTCGGATCGGCGTCGCGCAGCCCTTTCGTCAGATTCCACACGCCAAGCGTGTCTGGCCGTTGCCCGCACAGTAACGAAGCTCGCGAAGGGTTGCACAACGCCTGCTGGCAGTATGCCCGATCAAAGCGAACTCCCATTTTCGCCAGACGATCGATGTTGGGAGTCATCGCCTGCGGATGTCCATAACAGCCCGCGTCGTTTCGCATGTCGTCTACGGCGACAAACAGCACGTTCAGTGGTCCGGCGGCGACGGCCTGCTGAAAGAAGACCGAAATGGCTGCGAGTGCAACCAGTGTTGTGCATATATTCATTAATTCGTTTCCCGCATCGGTCGTGTTGTGCGTCTGATTCTTTAGACAAAAATCCCGCGCGGCCGCGTCATGAAAGTACTTTGTCCCTGTTGGGGTTCGGTTTCCTTCGCCTTTGCCACGTGAGTCATCGCCATGTCATTTGTGAGCGATCATAGGACGAGGAGTTTCTGCATTGCAATCGAGTTCGGCGTGGTGGTCCTGGTGAGCGGCTTATGTGTCGGATCGGCTGAGGCCGGGATGCCGACGGTTTTGCCGAGCGGCTGGACTGCTGCTGAAACTCCAGGCGATGTGAATTCTCCGGAGTTTCTTTCCAGCGGTGCCGCCGTTGTTCGTATTCAGGCGATTTCGTTTTTTGTAGCCCTGTTTTTACTTGGTGCCTGGGCGGTGAAGAGTCTCTGGAATTTGGCTCGAAGTGACTTTCCGCAACTGCCAATCCTGAGTTTCGGGCGATCGTTGGGATTACTGACATTGTGGGGACTAGTGTTTGTCACCGTGCTGACGATGATTTCCGGGGCCCGTGAATTGATGACTCCCGGAGCGTGGCGCAAGCAGGGCTGGACCTACAGGCTTGCTGACCATGTGTTGGACGATGCCGCTTCACGCCGCGATGCGCGTCGCCTTGGGCTCGAAGCCCTGCGCACAGCGATGTGGCAGTTCGCGGCAACACATGACGGGCGTCTGCCGGATCCCGATGAGCCGTCGATCGACCAGAATCTGTGGCATATTCCGGGCTGGCCGGGGCTGCACTTTGTCACTGTTCGCGATCGGAGTGCTGAAGCGGCCGGGCGAATTCATGTGTTCGAGCCTGACTCAGAAGGCGATGAGCGATTGGTGCTGCTGACAAATGGCTTTATCGGGACGATGCGTTCGGCAGAGATTTCGCAGTTGCTTGCGTTGGAGCAAACTACTGCACCTTCGGCTCAGGGAGCGGAACAATGAGCGAGCCCAAAATTGCGTCCTCTGCGTCGGTCATGGTCGCTCGCCTAATCGTCATCCTGACGCCAATTCTGTTGGTCGTGACCTTGGGGTTGAACACAGAACACTTGTTGCTGGGGTGGATCTATTTCCCTCTGCAAACGATTCCAAAAATGACGATGGACTGGGCATCGGCGATGATTGGTCTGGCGGCCATGGTGCTGTTCGTCGTTGGCCTGCATCG
>CALFOL010000829.1 GCA_937919915.1 uncultured Planctomycetaceae bacterium | reverse complement strand
GGCAGAACAAACCTGGTGCACGCTTATGCACTTGTCTCAGCTTTTGCTGTTTGCAGGTGGTTTCGGCATCGCTGTGCCGATCATCATGTGGGTGCTCAGTAAAGAAGATTCTGATCTGGCGCGTCGACATGGTAATCGGATGATGAACTGGCTGATCAGCAGTTTCATCTATCTGGTGATCAGCGGCCTGCTGGTGTTGGTCCTGGTGGGAATACCACTGCTGATAACAGTCGCGATTCTGACCGTTGTGTTCCCAGTGATGGCGGCGTTGAAAGCCAACGAAGGTCAGCTGTGGTCGTATCCGCTGACGATTCGTTTCCTGCAGGAAGATTAGAACGGGCACCGGAGGTATCCAGACGCCGGCAACGGGCCACGGCGGCTGGAAGCCACCGATACGAACAGTAATTGCCCGTTACGAATAGAGCGACAGGATGCCTTTGCAGAAGTCAGGCAGGTCGTCAGGACGTCGACTGCTGACGAAGTGACGATCGACCACCACCGGCGCGTCTTCGAAAATTGCACCCGCGTTGATCAGGTCGTCTTTGATTCCAGGAGACCCCGTGACTCGTACGCCGCCGTAGATGCCAGCAGAAATCGGAATCCATCCGCCGTGACAGATTGCCGCCACCAGCTTGCCCGCTTCTGCAAATTCGCGAGTGATTCTGAGTACTTCCGGATCGCGTCGCAATTTGTCCGGCATCCAGCCGCCGCCCACAATCAGACCGTCGTAGCCTGACGTGTCGATGCCCTGAATGGCGATGTCCGAAACACAGGGATAGCCGTTTTTTCCGACGTACGTCTTCCCTGCCTCAGACCCCGCCATCACGAATTCGCCGCCCGCTTCGATCAAACGCAGCTTTGGATACCACAGTTCCAGATCTTCATAGTCCGTGCCTACGAACGCCAGAAACGACTTTCCTGTCAACATAAATCAGTCCTTGTCTGTGGCCGCCTGGTCAGGTTGCTTTGGGTTGGTGCGCTGTGGAGGCGTCAGGTAATGGTAGCCGGTGTTCGGGTTGGTTTCGTCAAATGCAAACGCATCACGGTTTTGGATAAAATGTCGCAGGTACGTCACCGGAATCGCAAAGCCCAGGCCTTCGCCAAACGTTAACTTCATGTTGATTACGCCAATCACTTCGCCCCGGTAGTTAAACAGCGGGCCACCGCTATTGCCGGGATTAATCTGGGCTGTGGTTTGAATGTACACGATCCCGTCCATGTTCCGATTACGTGTACTGACGATGCCTTCCGAGACAGAACGTTCCAGCCCCAGCGGACTGCCAATGGCAAAGACGTTATCCCCTTCGCGCTGTGAATCGTTTTGGGCAATGTAGACCGGTCTGAATTTTATGTCTTTCTGAGCGGGAATCTCCAGCAATGCCAGGTCGAAGTGAGGATTCAAGGCGAGAATCTTGACGTCGCGAATAGCAACACGTTTGAATTCTCCCGATTCGCCCCGATGAAAAATCGTCACCGCGATTCGAGTCTGACCTTCGACCACATGATAGTTCGTCACACAGTGGCCGGACTCGCTGATGACAAAACCGGAGCCCAGTCCGTCAGGAGTCTGAATCAGCACCACACCTTCGGCAAACTGAGTCACCAATTGCTTGACCGTGCGAATCGGCAGTTCTGCCGTCCTGAGTAAACCAGCTTCTGTCTCAGTTTTCTGGGGCTCGTCGGTACTGGGTTCGTCTTCGATCCGCTCGCTGATTTTTTCCAGTGGAATTCGAATCACGTCGATACCGATGTCGATGAACAATGCGTCAGGCTGAACTTTCAGCACCTGCCCGACCAGCTTCTCGCCCGACTTCATGACGATGGTGTCTGCGTTGGCTACCGCTGCGCTGCATGCGATCGCCAGGCTGGCGATGATTAACCGGCGGGTGACAGTGCTGAGCTGAAGAAATTGCATATGTGGTTTCGCAGTTGAAGTGAATAGCTGAATCATGGGTTTCGGGCTTCGCGGCAGGACGGTCACAGGTGCCGGATTGCGTTTTTCGGACTAGTTCTTAAACGCAGAATGGCACTCCGTGCAGGCTGTCGACAGATTGGAAAGCGACTGTTCATAAGTGGCGAAGTCGTTCACTTCTACAGCCGTTCGAATGGCAATCGCCGCGTCCACGATGCGTTTGGCATAGCCAAGGAACTCGGCATCGTCTTCATAGCCGTAACCCGACATCGTCACGACCTTTGTCATGGTTCCCAGCATGGCCGCTTCATGCAGGATCATCTTTTTCTGCGAGGTAAACGCTGTTTCGCTCCCCGCTTCATTTTTCATGCGTTTTTCTGCCGATTGCATCCGCATCATCACCAGACCCATTGCGGCGACATCAACAAAAGTATCCGTCTCGGGAGGCTCCTTAAGGTCGGCTTGCTTTGAGCGATTCAAAGTGTCCGACATACTTTCGTATAACTCCAGCAGTCGAACCTGATCTTTTCTGCCTCGCTGCAAAGTGCTTTCGTTCATTTGTTTGGCAAAGTCGCGGATATACTTCGCGTCTTCCTTCCAGGTGATTTCGCCCGGGTATTCCATCGCGATCGATGCCAGTGCTGCCATCACCGCTGCCTTGGGAGGAATCATCAACATCGAAGAGTTGAATGCGCCCACCGTCTGAAGTGATTCTTTCATGAAGTTTCGAGTGGTGTTCACTTCTTCCAATAAGGTTTCT
>CALFOL010000828.1 GCA_937919915.1 uncultured Planctomycetaceae bacterium | reverse complement strand
ACTTTCCATTAGTCTGCCGCCGTACGGTATCGCCCGGATAGATCAGGGCATGGATTGAGTCAGGTACGCCTCGTAGCGGAAGTCGCCAGACTTTCGGCACGCCGAAACACGCTCCTTAGCGGCCGAAAGTCTGGCGACTTCCGCTACAAATATCACCCGTCGAAAGTCCTGGTGACTTTCGCTACAAGCAGGAACCACTTTTCCAGTGAATGAAGCACGGCCATCTGATCCCCCGACCAACAACCAGCGCCCAATCTGCAGCGGCCTGCTGATACTGTGTGGAATATTCGCAGGACTGGCGCTGTTCTCATGGGTGCCTGGCAGGACAACCTGGATCGGGCCGACTTTGGCTGCCTGTTTCCTCTGTCTTTCCCTGGCCGCATCGATAGGCCAGGGAGTTCTGAAGCAACTCGCCTTTACAATCTGGATCGCTGCGGCGGTTGTTATCGGAATGTCGTTTCCGAGTTGGTTTATTGGTATCGGTCGCGAACTTATCCCTGAGGCAAACGGATCCGATCCGCACACCGAAGCCGTTCTCGATCAAGTCATCAAATCTGCCGACAACGACAGTGATGGACTGCTTGCGCATCAGGAATTCAAGCGGATTGATTTTCAGGAGACTGAGCCGAAAGACGAATACTTTACTCGCGGCGATGTGGACGAAGACGGGTTTCTTGATCGACTCGAATTACTCGGCGAGCTGGACCGTCAGCAGAACTGCTTCAGGTTCACAGCACTCTTCATTCCCCTGCTGCAGATCATCATGTTTGCGATGGGGACGACATTGAGCGTCGCGGACTTCACGCGAGTTTTCAAAATGCCAACTGGTGTTCTGATCGGGCTGGCGTGTCAGTTCACAATCATGCCGTTCATTGGTTTCGGGCTCGCGTATTCCTTCAACCTACCACCGGAAATCGCCGCGGGGCTTGTGCTGGTGGGCTGTTCGCCCAGTGGACTGGCTTCCAACGTGATGGCGTTCATTGCAAAGGCGAATGTCGCAATGTCCGTCACCATGACCGCATTTTCTACACTGCTTGCTCCACTGCTGACACCACTGCTGATGAATTTACTCGCCGGCGAAATGGTGAAGATCGACGTGCCGGCGATGATGTGGAGCATGACGAAGATCGTGCTGCTTCCCGTCCTGGCGGGCCTGGTGTTTCATCATCTCGTCTACCATCGGCTCAAGTGGCTTGAGCGTGTCATGCCGATGGTTTCGATGGTTGGCATCCTGATCATGACTGTGCTGACGGTGGCCATCGGACGCGACAAGCTCCTGGAGGTCGGTCCGTTGTTGATCGTCGCCTGCCTCATCCACAGCACGGCCGGTTTCTCACTGGGTTATTTCGTCTGCCGACTGCTGGGACGCGACCAACTCACCTGCCGGACAATCGCCCTCGAAGTCGGTTTGCAGAACTCCGGCATGGCGGCCGGACTCGCGAAGTCGCTTGGAAAAGTCGCCACACTCGGCCTGGTGCCCATCGTCTTCGGTCCCGTCATGAATATTATCGCGTCAATACTTGCCAACTGGTGGAGGGCGCATCCGGCACACGAACTCGTTGGAGAGACAACAACGACAACTCGTGAGCTGTAGACGCTCGCGGCGGGCACGCGGCAAACGCCGTCGGCTCACGAAGACGACAAAACAACCGAAACAGAGAACGACTCATGAAGACCAAAGCACTGAAACACTTTCGCGCCAAACTCGCCAGAGACGAACCGGTCTACGGACTTTGGGTGACGCTGGAATCAGCAAGCATCACGGAGATGGCCGTCGCTTTGGGAATTGACTGGGTGGTGATTGACGCCGAACACGGCCACCTCGATTGGAAGGAGATCAACGAGCACATCCGCGCAGGCTTGCGAAGCGACACCGTCGTGCTGGTCAGGTTGGCCGAACGAAGCACGGCGTTGACGAAACGGGCTCTCGATATTGGCGCTGATGGAATCGTCATTCCGTGGATGGAAACCGCTGAAGAACTACGCGAGGCCGTTCGAGACTGTCGCTATCCTCCCGAGGGACGACGCGGCATCGGTGGAGAACGTGCGACGGTCTGGGGCCAGTGTTTTGCCGAGCACACCGCAGAGGCCAATGAAAATGTGCTGGTCGTGCCGCTGATTGAAAGCGTGGCCGCAGTCCCGAACGTTGCTGAGATGTGCGAGGTCGATGGAGTTGACGTCTTCTTCTTTGGCCCGGCCGACTTCTCAGCGACGGCAGGCTTCCGCGGTCAGTGGGAAGGACCAGGTGTTGCCGAGCAAATTCTGAACGCAAAGGACACGATCAAGTCGGTGGGCAAACATAGCGGCCTGCTCGCCACCAGCATCGAAAACCTTCACGAGCGACTTGAGCAGGGATTTCGGATGCCTGGACTCGGAGCCGACACGGGGTTGCTGTTTCGATCCCTGCATCAGTCGCTTCAGGCGATCAACCGTGATCGAAAACCAGCAACAAGTCTCGACCCACGCGATGGCCGGGCCGTTCAACTTCCCCTTTCGCAACCACCGAAACACATGCAACCGGACCGTGACGAAATCATGACCACACTCGAAGACAGCGATCCGATTGAATTGCAGACGGGCGTTGGCTTTCGACCGCTGGTCGGTAACTTTAATTCAGCCCGCAATCTGACAACCGGAATTGTCAGCTTTGATCCGGAGTCTCGCCTCGATTGCCACGCTCACCCGTGCAGTGAATCGATCACCGTATTGGAAGGCGAAGCCGAAGTTACTGTTGAAGGTCGCGTGTATCGGCTGGGGCAACTGGACAATATTGTCATTCCGCGATGGCTACCGCACGCAGCGAGAAATCCTGATTCTGCGAAGACCGCAAGGCTTCACATTGCATTGGCGATGAGTGTTCCGGAACGCGAGCTGGTACTGCGCGAGTTCACTCGCAACGAGATGCCACCGGACTCCACCGGTCTGCCCGGAGCCGAGCGGGTAAACCGTTACGAGTCGGCACCGCGAACGTTTGGTGTCGGGCCCGGCGCGGAGTTCATTGATTTCTTCAATGCCGAATTGATCCCCGGGATCGAGATGAGCGGCGGATTCGCACGCTTCCAACCTGGTGGCAGGCTGCCCGCACATCTTCACGATTTCGATGAGTCGATCTGCATTACCGACGGAAGTGCCAGCTGCCTCGTAGAAGGACGCCGCTACTCACTAAGCGACTGTGCAACCGCCATGGTTCCACGCGGAAGAGTCCACTACTTCGTGAATGACTCTTCAAAGCCGATGGACATGATCTGGGTCTATGCCGGTCCAATGCCAGAGCGGATCGTCGTGGACGAAGCCTGTGGAACAGAAAGCCGGAACGCATGGAGCGACGATCAATGAACGGCATTCAACGACCAATGCTTCCAATGGCGTTGACGACGTGGGTCTTGCTCTTTGGGGTCGCCAGCGGGCAATGGCTTTGTCGTCCAGCCTTCGGAGCTGAGGAGCCCCGGACAAATGTTTTGCATATTGTGATCGACGACCTGCGCCCGTCACTTGGCTGTTACGGCGATCCAGTCTCGAAAACCCCCTCGATCGATCGACTCGCTGCAATGGGCGTGCAGTTTGATCAAGCCTATGTGCAATATCCGATCTGCGGGCCTTCCCGAGCTTCGTTCCTGTCCGGCTTGCGCCCGCAGACGACCGGATATTTCGGTTGGGAGTATCCGCCAAAGGTAACGCTCATGCCGAAGTGGTTCCGGCAGAACGGATACTTCACGGCGGGGTTCGGCAAGGTCTTTCATCAGAAACATGTCCTTCATACCCCGGAAGAGCAGATACGACCGTTGAATCCACCGGGCGCATGGGACGTCGCAGACCTGTGTGCAACGCAGGATGATCCTTGCGGCTATGGCTACCTCTATTCTGTTGCGCTGCGGAAGGAAGACCCAAGGGCAGCGAAGCACACGTTGGCTCAGGGCAGTTTGCGACCTGAAGGCCTCAAGGGCGGCTGGTTCTGGCAGGAATGGTCTGAAACCGATCTGCCCGATGAAAAGACAACGGACGGAATCGTCGTACGCCGCGCCGTCGAAGCGATGGAGCGTGCAACGAGTGATGGGAAGCCGTTCTACATTGCTGCCGGCATGAGGCGTCCGCATCAGGTTTTGGCGGCACCCAAGCGTTTTTTCGACATGTATCCTCTGGACTCAATTCCAGCCACCGCGTCAGAGCCACCAGACCACCTGAAGAATGTTCCCGCACTGGCGCTCAACTACGACAAGTCCCGAGCCTACGACATTTACACCAACGAAGGCCGCCGAGAACTCTGGCGGGCCTACTACGCGAACGTGTCGTTCGTCGATGCACAGGTCGAAGTGTTATTGAAGGCGCTCGATCGGCTTGACTTGTGGAAGAATACGGTCGTGGTCCTCCACAGCGACCATGGCTGGCACCTCGGCGAGCACGGCGGTCTTGGCAACAAGGATACGTTGTTCGACGAGTCCACGCGCACGCCGCTGATCATTGCCGCGCCGGGATATGGTGAATCCAAAGTGAGCTGCCCGCATCCGGTGGAACTCGTGGACCTCTTTCCAACACTCGCGGCCCTGTGCAAGCTTCCGTCACCAGAAAACCTTGACGGTGTCAGCTTGCTGCCCGTTTTGCGCGACCCTCAAGGTCCCGCCCCGCGACTTGGTGCGATCTCAGTCGTGCAACGTCACGTCAAAGGCACGAAGGGAAAAGGCTTCAGCTCGGTGTGGATGGAACTTGAAAAGATGCCGGGCCGCCGCGCCGAATACTGGGCCGATCAGATAAGTGGCGCTACACGGAATGGAATGGAGGCGAATTGGGTGTCGAGCTTTACGATGTCGAGAAAGATCCCCGCGAGTTGAACAACCTCGCGTCTCTCAGCCAGTTTACTGATGTGAAAGAAGAACTGCGCAGTCTGCTCCGTGAACTAGATCAGACCGCACAATAGACCGCAACACGGACTAAGAAAGTGAAATGAAAACATCTACGAATACTCGTTTTCGCGTCGCACTAACAGCTGATTTCTACGACGAGAACGGCAACTCAAAGTTCGACGATCTTGGCCTTGGTGTATTCAAGGACTGTGACCACATTGAGGTGACACAATTTAGTGAACACCGCCCGGAGATCACTCCGGATCAACTCGCGGGTTGTGCTGGCGTGGTTGTGCTGACGCCACAGGTCACTGCCGAGTCTCTGTCCGACAGCAACGAGTTGCTCGCCATTGGCAGGTTCGGCGTTGGTTACGACTCTGTCGATGTCGCTGCATGCACCGAGCGAGATGTTCTGGCCATGATCACAGCGGGAGCCGTCGATCGTCCGGTTGCGGAAGCGACGATTGGCTGGATGATTGCACTGACGCATCACATGCTGCCCAAGGACCGGTTGGTTCGCACAGGACAATGGGACGACCGGACCAATTACATGGGCTGCGAACTGCGTGATCGGACGTTGGGGATCATCGGGCTCGGCGGCATCGGCCGAAAGCTAGTCTCACTGCTTAAGAGTTTCGAAATGCAGCAGCCCATAGCATTCGATCCGTTTGTTCCAACTTCGGTGCTGGAAGAACTTGGCGTGCGCGGCGTCACACTCGATGAGCTTCTCACCACTGCCGATTTCGTGTCAGTTCACTGTCCGCTGAACGATCAGACACGCGGCCTGATCGGGCCTGACGAAATCGCGAAGATGAAACCTGGCACTTACCTGCTGAATACAGCCCGCGGTGGCATTGTCGATGAACAGGCCTTATTTGATGCCCTGCAAAGTCAGCTGATTGCCGGAGCCGCACTGGATTGTTTCGACGACGAACCTGTCACAGAACCACACCGATTTGGTGAACTGGAAAACGTGATCCTCGCACCGCACTCCATCGCCTGGACCGCCGAGCTGTTTCGTGACATCGGTCGCACGGCATGTCAAAGCATGTTCGACCTGTCGCGCGGCAGACGACCAATTGGTGTGTTGAATCCGGAACTCTTCGAGCGCAAGAGCTTTCGAAACAAGTGGTCGCGGATCACGGGCATTCCGAACCAATAACTCGAATAAGCAACCAACTGGCCGGTCGAGTGATGTAGCTCAAACAG
>CALFOL010000827.1 GCA_937919915.1 uncultured Planctomycetaceae bacterium | reverse complement strand
CTCCGGGAATCGTTTTCCATCTTTGAGCCACTCCCGTCAGACGTTCCTGTCGACCAGCATGGTCGAAGAACAGGTCGTCTGGATTGATGCCAAGAGCGGTGAGAATGGTGGCGTGCAGATTCTTCACCGATTGCGGCTGATCGGCGGCGCGCAGGCCGATGTCGTCGGTCGAGCCGATCACGCGTCCGGCCTTCACTCCGCCTCCGGCCATCCAGATCGTAAAGCCGTAGGGATTGTGATTGCGGCCGTTGTTGCCCTGCATCATGGGCGTGCGGCCAAACTCGCCAGCCCAGATCACGAGCGTCGTGTCGAGCAGGCCGCGTTGTTTGAGATCGGACAGCAGCGCGGCTATCGGTTGATCGGTCTGAGCGGCGTTGCGGTTGTGGTAATCGGTGTTGTTGTCGTGCCCATCCCATCCCAGCTTGTCGACGGCGTTGTAAAGTTGCACAAAGCGGACTCCTTTTTCCACCAGTCGTCGCGACAGCAGGCACATTCGACCGAACAATGCTTTGTCCTTGTTCTGGTCGTGCAGCCCGTAGGAGTCCTGCGTCTCCTTCGTTTCCAGCGACAGCTCACCGATGTCGATCGCCGCCGATTGCATGCGATAGGCCAACTCGTAGGAGGCGATGCGGCCATCCAGATCGAGCACTCCCGGTCGCTCCGTTGCGTGCTGACGATTGAGTGCCTGAACAAAGTCCAGTGTGGAACGTTGCACGGCCGCGAATTCGCTCGGCGGTTGCAGGTTGAGCACCGGCGAACCTTCATGCCGAAACTGCGTCCCCTGAAACGCCGCTGGCAGAAACGCATTGCTCCAATTGGCCGAACCGCCCAAGCCTCCGACCTTGTAGAGCAGAACATATCCAGGCAGATTCTGATTCACCGAACCGAGCCCGTAAGTCACCCAGGAACCAAGGCTCGGCTTGCCGCCGAGGATCGCTCCGGTGTTCATCAAGTAAGTTGCGGGAGCGTGATTGGAGCTTTCGCTGAACATCGACCGCACCTGACACAGTTCATCGATGTGCTTCGCGGTATGCGGCAGCAGTTCCGAAACCCATTGCCCGGACTCTCCATATTGAGCCCACTTCCAGGGCCCGGCCATCAGCTCATCTTTGCAGTGATTGAAGACACCGCCGACTTTGTCCGGATTCTGCTTGAACGATGCGGGCACCGGCTGACCGTTGAGCTTCAGCAGCTCCGGCTTGTAGTCCAGCAAGTCGAAGGTCGAAGGCCCGCCGTATTGAAACAGGAAGATGACTTGTTTGGCCTTCGGTGCCAGGTGCGGCAACCGTTCAGCGAGGGGCTGCAAGGGGTCGACCGGCTGGTTTTTTGGCGACGCTGCTCGAAGTTCATCGGCCAGCAGTGCGCTCAGCGCAACACTGGCAAAGCCGCCACCGGTCTGGGTAAGAAAGTCTCGACGTGTTTGAGCAATCATGCTGGGGTCTCATTATGTGTGACACTATGGGGCGAATGTACGACGGACTTCCAGTCCGTCGGTGGCAGCTTTATCCAACGGACTGGAAGTCCGTCGTACCCTAAATCTAAGGCGCTACCGCTTTCAGTCGATATACGCAAACTCATTGACGTTCAAAATCGCCCGGCACAAATCGGTCAGTGCAAGCAGGCTGGCACGATCTCCCGCATCCCGATGTTGCTCGGCATGATGTTTAAGGAACTCTATTGACAACGGCAACTCCTGATCGGTCGGCGTTCGATTCAAGGCGAGTTGAAATAACGCCATCACCAGTTGTTCGGTGCTGGCAGCGTCTTTGAATTCGAGATGTTCAGTCGCCCCGCTGACTCTCGCCGCCAAAGCCTGAGCGTAACGCACGCCGTCGGGACTATTCAGCAGCATCAGCGCTTGTGGAGCGACGACGGTCGTGTCGCGGCGAGCGCACGATACGGTTGTGTCCGGCAAATCGAAGGCCTGCAGAAACGGAATCGGCAGGCAGCGTTTGCGAACCAGAAAAACGCTGCGGACATCAGTCTGCTCAATCGGGTCGGCGTACCAGCCCTGCATCCGTCCGCCATCTCCCCCCTTTTCAGCTTCGAGGATCGCGGGCTGAGCATGCAATAATTCGTCCGGCACCGGCGGCCAGAGCGGCTTTCCCGCATCATACGGTTGCAACAAACCGGAGACGGCCAGCAACGCATCCCGCAATGTCTCGGCGTCGAGTCGGCGGACAGAGGGGATAAAGGCCGTGGGATAGGCCTCCTGCCTTTCGATCGTTCGTGTTTTGTCCATCGCAGAACCGACCGGCGGGAAGTCTATTCCACTCTTCTGTCGATACGTGGCCGAGGTCACGATCAATCGATGCAATTCCTTGATCGCCCAGCCCCGCCGCATGAATTCGACAGCCAGCCAATCGAGCAACTCGGGATAGGAAGGCCTCGCTCCGCTGTAGCCGAAATCGTTCGGAGTCGCGACGATGCCGATGCCGAAGTGTTGCTGCCAGAGGCGATTGACGATGACTCGTGCAGTCCAGGGGTTGTCGGCCGAAGCGATCCAGTTCGCCAGCTTGAGACGGCGGCTGTCGATTGTTGTTGTTCGCTCCGTGATCTGACGCGTTAGTTCGCGGAGTGAACCACGACTATTCGTCCCCAATACCGTTGGAATCCCCGGTTGCACCTCTTCACGCGGTGATGCGAAGTCGCCCTGATAGAAGATGTGAGTCGCCGCTGGTGATGCGGACTCGGTCGCTCCCATCGCGAACCGCGGCTGGCGTTTTTGGGCTTCGATCTCCGCGAGTTTCCCCTTGAGTTCCTCGTGTCGTTCCTTGTTCGCTTCATGGAGTTTCTCCAGCTCCGCCTTCAACGGCGCGGCTTGTCGATCGAGTTCTGCGTTGTGCGCATCGATCTCGGCCTGCTCTTCGGCGATGGAGATCGGAAGATCGTCTCGCGAAGTTACGCCGGCAAAGAAGGCTCGGAAACGAAAATGGTCAGCCTGCGACAGCGGGTCGTACTTGTGGTCATGGCACTGGCAGCACGACATCGTCAATCCCAGAAATGCTGATGAGGTGGTGTTGGTCAGGTCGGCCATCATCTCGGCGTGCAGTCGCGGTTCTTCCTGAAAGATCGAAGCCGTGCTGTCCCACTGGCCGAGACGCAAAAAACCTGTCGCAATCAGCATGTCGGCTTCGGCGGAGTTCTTCGGTACGCCAGCAACGAGTTCGTCTCCCGCGAGCTGCTCAACGATGAACTGATCAAACGGCTTGTCTTCATTGAACGACCGGATGACGTAGTCGCGATACTGCCAGGCAAGCGGACGGAATTCGTCGCGCTCATATCCATTGGTGTCGGCATAGCGTACGACATCAAGCCAGAGCCGGGCTTGTCGTTCGCCGTAGCGCGGGGAATCGAGCAGGCGTGTCACAAGCTGGTCATACGCATCGGGAGCATCGTCAGCAACAAACGCTGCGACCTCGTCCGGCGTCGGGGGCAGGCCGATCAAATCGAAGGTCAATCGGCGGATCAGCGTGCGACGATCGGCCTCGGGCAAGAGTTGCAGATTCTCCTTTGCAAGTCGCTCGCGGATGAAGTCGTCGATGCTGCAGGACGGCTCTCGAGAGCCGTTCTGGCTTGAACTCGGCGAGGTCTCGAGACCCGATTTGCCTGGTCCTCTCAATGACCAAAGGTCGAGTCTCTCGCCACGAAACAGCTTGTGAATCGGATTGCGATTGTCGGTCAGCGCATTACCGAAGGAAACGCTGTCGGTCGCATCGTTCGCGGCCGCGCGCGGACGATATGCATCCAGCGATGCGATCGTCGGCCCCAGGATCATGGAATCAAAGAAGGCCTCTTCGCCCCCATCGCACGTCGGCGCTATGCCGGTCAACAGGAAGTCGCCAAGGTCCTGCCAGAGATCAAACGTCGCCACGGTCCATTCCTGGGGAGCGGTCTCACCAACCGAAATGGCCGCCCAGCCGGTCGTGTTAGGGCCGGCGACATAACGGCCTTTCGCGACCTGAGCGTCGGGCCACTGTCCGTTCGCAGCCAGTTCGATCATCACACCTCCTTCGCCACGCTTCTTCCAGGCAAGTCGAAGATAACGAAACTCATCCGCGCCAGGCGTCTCGCGAATCGCAAAATTCCAGCCTCGTATCTGCACTCCGTCGCGTTGCAGGGGAGTGATCCCCAGCGCCGCGTTTCCGCCGAATGCTCCTTCCGTGATCAGCCGGCCTGTTCCGTTGCCGCTCGCGAGCGCCGCGAGGAACTGTGGTTGATCCTCAAACAGTACGGTCACCGGTTCGGGCCAGACGGCGCCTGACTTTACCCATTCGGTAAGCGTCGCGATCTCCGCGTCGGAGAGCTTTTGTTTGGGCGGCATCTGAAAGTCGGGATCGCGAAACGAGATCGCCTGGGCGAGTAAACTCTTTTCCACATCACCAGGCACAATCGCCGCGCCTCGATCACCACCCGTTTTTGCCGCCGCCCACGAATCGAGCCGCAGGTTACCTTCCTGCTTCTCCGGCCCGTGACACGAAACACAC
>CALFOL010000826.1 GCA_937919915.1 uncultured Planctomycetaceae bacterium | reverse complement strand
CGGACAAGCTGCTAGGTTGTTCAGGGCAGCCGCAATGCGTAGCTGCTTACGGAAAGTTTCGCTGAGTTGCACCTCCAGGACTTCGTGGCGCTGTGCCTGAGCAGCATCGAAACGATTCAACCTCTCGTCCAGAAGAGCCAGGTCGCTCTTGATACTAAGCGTGTGCGGGTGCCGATCTCCCAGCATGCGGAGTTTGACTTCCAGACATTCGTTGTGCGCCAGCTTGGCTTTTTCGTACTCCCCTTGTTTCTGATACAGCATTCCCAGATCGTCCAGAAGCCGGAGGGTGACATTGTGTTCGTTGCCCAGCACTTCACGACTGATATTCAGGGCTTCATTACACAAAGGTTCTGCTTCGGACAGCAAAGACTGGTCGATATAAACTATTCCCAACTGTCGCATCACGCTAATGGTGTCGGGGTGCCTGTTGCCTTTGGTCTGTTGGAGAAATTGAAAGTAGTGTTGATAAAGCCGCGCTGCTTCTTCGTAACGACCAATACTGTTGAACGAACTTGCCAAGGTGCCTTTCAGATTCGCTTTAAGTTGATGCTGGTCGCCAAAAAGCCTACGTCCACGCGATTCAAAGCCCGCTCACGAAGAGTTTCCAATTTCAGGTTCGGATCGGGGAGCAATCCTGCTGACAGCTGTGATTCGGCACCGGCCAGACCAAGGAGATCTTCCACCAGAAACTGGTTTATCGCCTGGGCTTTTTCGGCGTTCTCTTTAGCTGCCATTTCCGCTTGTCTGGCACAAATGGCTTGCCAGCTTGTACCAATCAATCCCAGGACCAGCGCAGCCGCCGCACGAATCCAGGAGGCGAGACAGCGGCGTGCTGGTGTACTGTACCGGCGAACACGGAGCTTTCTGGAACGTATGGCTGCGAAGTCTGGAATGCCATGTCCAAGAATTCGACACCGGCGACCTCATAGCTTCTTCAGGCCTGCATTGCTCGCAGCAATCGAACCGTCGCCGATCCAGGACACCACTTTTCGTCGCCTCGCTGACACTTCAGGTTATGAAACGGACACATAATGCGAACGCCTCAGCATTGTCGAGGTGCAGCCGCAGTGAGTATCGTCCTGGTGGCAACTGGTCGAGTGTCTTGTTCTTCCAGCGGACGCGATGGCTGAGTGAGTCTCCGGTAAGGGGGATGGCATCGTCTTTCGAGAATCCATGCATGCGGTAACCCTCTTCGTTCAGGATTTCAACTCGAATTATTCCCTCGGTTGCGTCGCCGTTCATGGAGATGTCCTGGGCGCCTTTCAGGTCGAGCGGTTTTAAGGTGATCTGTCCGATGTTTTCCAAAGGCTTTTTCAGCGTTGATTGCGCGCTGAGGGCGACCGGGCGAATTCCGGCGAATCGGTCGAGCGTGATCGATGCAAATCCGACGCCACTTTGCTGGCTGGGGTCTGTCAACTTCGCTCCGCCACCGATAGTGCCACTGTTGTAGCCACCGTAGTAGAAACGAATCGCGTCATCGAGGAAGACGGGCGTCGCGTTGGTAAAGATGCCGCCGTTGGAAAATGACTGGTCCGAACCGGCGATGAAATGCTGGTCACGAAACGGACGCTCCCAGCGAATGCCGTCTCGACTGATCATCAGTTCGATGTGCATGGCATCGGCTTTGGCACCAATCGCCTCGCCGCGTGCGTTCAGAATCTGGTTCAGGCAGAAGTAGCAACCTTTGTAAAAGAAGACCGGCGATGTATGGAATTCCGTGTTTGGCGGGTCTAAGTCGTCGGGGCCGGAAACGATTTGCGGCTTCGACCATGTCAGGAAGTCGACGCTCTCGGAACGGGCCATGGCGTGCTTCCAGGCCAACCCACCGGCTGGCCCCTGAATCCACGCTTTGCCATAGGCGACGTACTTCCCGCAGTTCGGGTCGTACATGACGTCTGCAGCGTCAGACATCGAAAGCGGAATCTTCCAGGTCTTACGGAGGAAGTTTTTTCGCTTATCCCAGACCTCGGCATAAACGTCTTCGTCGTCGAATGGCGGCTGCAGACTGCGGCCTCCATACGCCGTCTGATTCAGTGGATTGCGAGGCGACTTCGTCCAGTGAATGCCATCTGGCGAGAACGCGGCATGAAACGCGGGCCATTCCTGACCGTCGGAGTCTTTCGAAAAATCCGTGTACAACATTTTGTAACGCTTCGATTCATTCGACTCACCGGGTTCGAACAGCACCGAGTTTGCGTATCGGTCTCCATAACCGCCTCCTCCCAGCAGAACGATGTTCGTATCCGTGTGAAGTCCAGGGAGTGGTTCTCGATCCATCTTGAAGTCGTGAATTCCAAGAGTCGGCTTCGTGAATGCGATGCCGTCGTCGGACTCCGCCAGACAGACGACACATTTGTGCGATTTTCGTGCGTCGCGTCCGCCAGCGTAGGCCTGATACCAGAGCTGGTACTTGCCGGTTTCTTTATGTCGAACAATGCTTGTCCAGCCGATCGCCATTTCCCACGGTTTGTCCTCGCGGATCACGGGGTTCGTTGGGTTCAGTGTGGCGGCGTGAAACACCCGCTTCGTGCCGGATCGATACAGGACGTGGTGGTCGTCGACGAGAAGCAACGTTCTCGTAGCACCGTCGGCTTCGACGGGATGTGCACGGTCAACGTCGGCGGTTTTTGGGTCGACACCGCCGGACAGGTGGCGATACACCCAGTCGGCGGCGAGTTTGCTGGCACCCTTTGGAGTCGTATGCCCGCGGGGTTCGGACATTACGTGCAGCGACACGCTACTGGCGACCTTCTTTTCTTTGGCGAGTGTGCTCAAGCGACTCGCCAGTTCGATCGCGTGATGCGTACCAACTCGTTCGTCGACATCGCCAATGATGATCCACA
>CALFOL010000825.1 GCA_937919915.1 uncultured Planctomycetaceae bacterium | reverse complement strand
TCCATCCCGAGTACCGGGTTGGAGAGTCGCAACAAGCGGATCTGTTTTCGGAGGGACAATGACTGAGGATCCGGGCTATTCGTACGACCGTCGCAAACAGAAAAGAGTGAGGGAGTTCCCCCGTCCAGGAAGTTTGCGTCATCGCGATTATTACGATAAGCCTGTGCATCGGCAGAAATGTATTGTTAAGGCGACTGGGTGGCGATGCTAACACAAGGTAACAACTGTTCCCGATTTCAACCTGGGGCAGTCAAGATCACTGCCATCGTTGCGGGCGAACAACACACGCATTCCTGCGGAGGAAGCGGCGCAATGATGCAAACAGTGCGGGCCATTATTTTTCGCCGTAAGGATACGCGACATGTCAGTTCGACCCAATGCGATTTTCTCAATCGCCCTTGCTGCCTCTATCTGCGCGGCGACATCCAGCGCGGATGAGTTTGTGTTCGGAGCTATTGACCAGTCACCGGTGGTTCACACCGAGCCCATCGAACAGCCTGCCGCGGTGTACAGCGACACTGTCGAATCCCGAATCTCCTCATTGGAGAACGAAATTGAGTGGCTTCGGAAAAACCAATCCACGCAAAACCACAACGTTTTGCGAAACGTGGAATATCAAATGTCATGTCGAGAGGTGGGATGCGGCGGGCTGTTCTTCGCAGCAGAAGCCAGTTTCCTGCGTCCGTACCTGAGCGGAGCGAATAGCAGTGCAACAGCAACTGGTGGTAAGTGGGTCGACCCAACATATGGGACGGCCGCCAGACTAAAACTGGGCTACGAAAGTGATAGTGGTCTGGGAGTTCGCGCACAATACTTTTCCCTCGACCACGGTATCGATCTTGCCAGCCGGTTCGGCGGAGGAAGCCTTGGCCTGAAACTGGATGTTGTGGACGCAGAAGTCACCTTTCGCAGTCGGCTCAGGCAGTGGGATCTCGGCGTTTCCGGCGGGGTTCGCTATGGTTATCTCGGCTACACAGGCGATGGAGTAGTCATCGCGCCGGGGCAATTGACTTTTGAAGGTATTGGAGCCACGGCGTCGATTGACGGTCGGCGGAAACTAGGCAACACTGGCTTGTCACTGTTCGGCAACGTTAGAGGATCATTCCTGCTGGGAGAACTGCACAACGGCCAACCGACAGCAGGCTTGTCATATGGGTCCGTCGAGGACGAGATCATGCATGTGATCGAAAACCAACTCGGTGTCGCCTGGATTGCTGTTTCTGACGGTGGAGTTCAGCTGGAAGTCCGAGCGGCCTGGGAAACTCAGTTCTGGCTGAACGACACTCTGGCTGACGATGACTACGGCATCGGCACCAATCTGGCTCTCAGTGGCCCATCCGTTGCCATTGAACTGAAGTACTAAGGCGGTATCCCTTTTGCGGTGTTCGTCGCTGAAATCACCAGGCGGCGGATCTGCGGCACCGGCCACTTTCTCGGGAAGGCAGCCGTAAACGCAGACAGCATGCACCCGAAACCTGTCTTTGAGGTCCGCGGCGGCGAAACTATCCCGGACGCCTTGATGACTGACAGCCAGTTTGATCGTCGTCGCGCGAGTGTCCGCATCGGCCAGGTGCTGACGATCCACCGCTGTTGATTCACGGCGATTACCGACTTGGGGCCTGACTGAGTAGGATTTCTTCACTCGAAATACGTTCCCCGCGGCCACAAATCAGCGTAATACGCTGTAACGGCAGTTGATGGCGTCTCGTGTGCAACCCGTGTCCTCTTGTTTGTCATCGTAACTGCGCCCGCGGCAATCGTTGCTGTTTTCGGCGAACCTCAAATGGGCAGGGTTGTCTACAACTGTCACACCCGGCCAAAGGCAGTTATGGAACGAGAACATGCTGAATCCCACGATTGACAACTTCACAGGAGAGTACCGCTTTCTTTCGAATTTCTACCCTTCGCAGATTCGCTATGAAGGGATCACGTTCGCAGCGGTTGAACATGCTTTCCAGGCAGCAAAGACGCACGAACGATCGGAACGGCTGAGGATCGCCAGCTCCAGATCACCCGGAGCAGCAAAGGGGCTCGGTCGACAGGTCAAACTCCGCAAAGACTGGGAAAGCGTGAAGGTGGAAATCATGCGACAGCTTGTCGAAAAGAAATTCACCGTGCACCAGGATCTGCGGAACCGATTATTGGCGACCAACGACGCCGAACTAATAGAAGGCAACACCTGGAACGACTGCTTCTGGGGCATGTGCAACGGTCGCGGCAAAAATCACCTCGGCAGAATTCTCATGGACATTCGTACAGGGTTTCTGGTTCGCTCACAGGATCGTACTCTGCGGTCTCGCATCCAAAGAAAACACGTTGCCCAGTCTCGCAAGGGGTAGGCATTTGGACAGGAGTGCCTTTACGATTCCGAATTTTTCTGCGGCTGAAGACGGTGCTGTCCTAATCGACGTGCTGACAGAAGGGAACTAACGACGCACCGATCAACAACTGTGGAGAGTTCGCGATGCACAAGGATA
>CALFOL010000824.1 GCA_937919915.1 uncultured Planctomycetaceae bacterium | reverse complement strand
CACCATCGTGCCAGCCAACAGATAATACTTGATGTGGACCCACCAGCCATCGCCCGGCACATTGAACCGTTTGACCCGCCCGGCAATCGCCCAGTCGAACAGATCAATCGTCGTTCCGAGAGGGCACAGGTAACCGCAAAACCCGCGCGGGATCAACACGCAGACGATCAGAATAATCGCCGCCGAAACCAGCGACCACACCCAACTGCGAGACGCAACGGCAGTCGACAGACTCACCAGTGGATCAATAATCAGAAACGTCTCAGCAGGCAGAACCTCTTTGCGAGCAAGATTCTGTGCATAATGATCCGGCCAGGCAAGTGGATCCGTTTCATGCGCCGACCATGGGCCGGAACTGGTGAAGAAAGCGTCGACGGCTTCCGGTGCCAGCTCTCCAATCGGACGGAAGCGAAGCTCACCTGCTGACGCGGCTGAGACTTCAAAATTCCCTACGAAAGCACTCGCTGAATCGAACGCGCCGGCGTCTTTCAGATACAGGGTGTCGCCCGTTTCGATCATCCACTCATCGACGTGTCCCTCGACAAGCACAATTTCACCGCTGACCTGATCGAATGCCTGGAACTGCCACGCTGTCGATTCGCGGCCCGGCAAATCGGGCGCTGCGCTGTATGGCCAGCAAACGTAGAAGAACAGCCACAGAAACGTCAGCAGACACACGCCCTGAACGATTCGACGAACAGGTGACGCTAACCACGACAAACCCAGTCTGCGAACAAAACTGCGAATTGTTCCGCGCTGCTTTGTCGCCCGATCCGACTGCATCGCCTGGGGTACCAATCGCCGCAACAATCGCCCGGGCAACGAATACGACACGTGCTGCCGAGACTTTAATCGACGAAGAACCGGCGCAAACCAATCCAACCGGATGAGCGCCCTGGTGCGACCGCGATCGAATGTCGTGATCAGTATCAACACGGCCGCCGCCAGCAGAACGCCTCCGATGGTCAGGCCGAGCTCCGTGGAGTCACCGAACAAAGCCGTCGCCAGCGGATGGTCCGTTGTGGCCGCTGCGATCAGAGCACCACCAAGCAATGCGATTGCGATGGAGATCGCGCGCTGTTTCACTTCGCGCCTTTCGCGAGTGCTCGAGCGGTCGCATTCACGATGGCCTGCGACGTAATGGTTGCCCCACTGGTGGCGTCGATGTTCTGAATGCTCTGAGTGCTGATGATGTTGGCGGGAGTATCTGTCAGAGCCGCATAAAACTGTTTCTCTAAGTGGGCCGTGATGCGCACCGCCTGAATGCGCCCGTTGGCGACTGTGACTTCCACATCCAGTCGCCCGTTATATCCAATGCTGTTGCCTGAGTACTTGCCATCAGCGACTTTGCTCACATCTGCCTTGTCGTACAGACTGATCGCTTCGATGCTGTCGCGAGCCCGAGCCTGTATTCGGTCTTTGTATTCTTTGTTGCGAAAGTTGTCGGCGTCCACGACTTTTTGGTAATACGTGACCGCCTGATCAAGTTGCCCCGCCTGTCGCAGCGCGTCACCTGCCAGCAGATATGCCTCGTTATCCGCGTTCGTTCGACTAAATGCCTTCGTCACAGTGATCGCGCCGTCGACTTCGTGCATGTCACCCAGCAGTTTGATACTTTCCAGCGCCAACGATTTTCCACGCAGCATTTCAAGGGCCATATCGCGATTGCCCAACCGCCAATAACATTCGGCCAGCCGAACGCCATCTGCCTGAGACACGGACGGCTTGGCTTTCTGAAGCCAAAACGCAGCTCGCGGGTAGTCCTGCAGCAGCGTGAAGTACATCGAACCCAATCGCTGCATGTCGCGTTGCAGCAGCACCTTGTCGTCTTTGTGCAGCGTCAGACAATGATGGACCAGCTTGATTCCTGAATGCCAGCGACTGGGATTTTCGTTGACCACGGACCACAAAAACTGGCCCATGTTTTTGTTCTGCTCCCAACCCTTCGTTGGTGGCTTCAGCGGCCAGTCAAGATCCAGCGTGTTCGGGTAATTCAATTTCGTCGATTCAAACCAGTCCGGCGGAGTCTTACCGGCATCGTCAATGATCGTTTGAATTTCGTCTTTTGTTCGCGTCAACGTTCCGGGTTTTTTTGCCATGACCGTCAGTTCACGACGATCACCGTTGACGGTCACGGAGTTGAGTTTGCTAAATGCATAGGTGCGAGTCAACAGGCGCGAACCGATCTTCAATTCGAAGTCGATCTCTTTGTCGGGCTCACGAATATTTTTGACTGTCCCCTGCAACGTCGAACCATTCAGAAACTCGATCGTATCTTCAGCAAACGCATCTGCTGCCATCGCGACACACAGCAGCGTCGAAAGCACGGCAAGGAACTTCCCGGCACAGACGAATCGGATTGCTCGAAAGCAGGATGGGGCACGTGCCGGGTCGAATTTCATCGCAACTTCCTGATCAACTGCGTTTGATGGACGAGGGAAGCCGACAGTCTGCTCGAGCTGCCGCTCCGTATTTT
>CALFOL010000823.1 GCA_937919915.1 uncultured Planctomycetaceae bacterium | reverse complement strand
CCGTGTCATTGATGTGGGTGCTGGCAACGGCATGATGGGAGACGAGTTGGTGGGTGTTGGTGTCCGATCAATCATCGGGATTGACATCATTCCGTCCGCGAAAGAGGCGACGAATCGCGACCGCCCCGATGTCTACGACGACTACTTTGTCGCCGACCTGACCAATTTGCCGGAGGCCGAAGAGGAGGAATTGCGTCGGGCAGACGCTAACTGCATGACGACAGTGGCTGCGCTTGGCTTCGGCGATATCCCGCCGTTGGCCTTCGCCAAAGCACTCGACCTCATCGCCACTCCTGGTTGGCTCGCGTTTAATCTCAAGGAGAGTTTTCTCAGCGAACAGGAGGAAAGCGGATTCAGCGCGTTAATCCGAACGCTCAACCGCGAAGGTTACATTCAGACACTCTGTTATCGCCGCTACCAGCATCGGATTTCAACCACCGGCGAGCCGCTATTCTATGTGGCCGTCATTGCCCGAAAGCTGAAGGATCTGGATTCCGAACTTCTTGAATCACTGCAGGAGCAGTAAGCAGGCGTGTTGAAGTAATCCAATATAATTCATTTAACGGTGAGCCGCAGGCGTCCGGTTATCAGGATTCGCCGACACCTGCGGCTTGCCGTGAAACGCAATGCCGTTCAGAAAGCAATCCAGTGAGCCGTAGCCTCGGGCCTTGTGCTTGCTGGAGAAACGGGTGCGAAAGCCCGCGACCAGCGCCGTCGGCTCACAGAAGGACTGCACGATGATCGTCGTCGACGGAGTTAGTAAATCGTTCGATGGCGGTCAATCGTACGCTGTCCGCGACGTGTCACTGAAAGTTCACGACGGCGAAACACTGGTGCTTCTGGGTTCTTCGGGCTGCGGTAAGTCGACAACTCTGAAGATGATCAACCGACTGATTGAACCAACCAGCGGCACGATCCACGTCGATGACCAGGACGTAACTCAGCAAGACCCTGTGCTGCTGCGACGCACAATTGGATATGTCTTTCAGGGAATTGGTCTGTTTCCGCATTACCGGGTCGCGCAGAATATCGAGGTCGTCCCCCGGCTCGTTGGATGGTCGGCGGATAAGTGTAAACAGCGAGTTCGGGAAGTCATGGACCTGGTGGGGCTGCCACCGGACGAATTCAGCGACCGGTTTCCAGACGAACTATCCGGAGGTCAGCAGCAGCGGATCGGTGTGGCGAGAGCGCTGGCGGCTGATCCCAACTACCTGCTGATGGATGAGCCCTTCGGCGCGCTGGACGCGATCACAAGAGACTCGCTTCAACAGGAGCTGAAATCGCTCAGTAAACGCCTGAGAAAAACGGTCGTGTTTGTGACCCACGATATCTTCGAAGCTCTTGAGCTGGCGGACCGGATCGCTGTGATGCACGATGGTCAGCTGCAACAGATCGACACGCCTCAGAAGGTGTTAACCGAACCCGCGACTCCCTTTGTGCGTGAGCTCTTCGAAAAACCGGCTCGACAACTGGCTGCCTTCCAGGGAGTAGGTTGATGTGGGCCGGTTTGCTGCAATCGGTGTTGGCCTGGCTCAATTTCGCCGCCGAGCGAATACCCGAACTCTGGGTTCTCACGGGCCAACATCTGGTTCTAACCGGCGTATCCACTGGTTTGGCGATCGTGATCGGTTTGCCGCTTGGAATTCTGGCATCGACAAAGCGTTGGTTGCGAGTCTCAGTGCTGGCTACAATCGGCATCTTTCAGACGATCCCCAGCCTGGCCATGTTGGCGATTCTGTTGGTACTGGTCGGCAAGATCGGCGCAGTGCCAGCGATCATTTCATTAACGATTTACGCGTTGTTGCCGATCGTGCGCAACACCGTGACGGGTATTGAAGGCGTTCCTCCTGACGTTGTTGAAGCGGCTCGCGGCATTGGCATGACGCCTGTGCAGCGGCTCAGGATGGTGCAACTTCCGTTGGCGATGCCTGTGTTGATTGCCGGCATTCGGACGGCCGCCGTTGTCGGGGTCGGCATCACGACCTTATCCGCCTTCATTGGCGCCGGAGGATTGGGCCAGTTCATCAACCGCGGACTCGCATTGTCCAACATGCAACTGATCCTGCTGGGCGCAATTCCCGCTGCGCTGTTGGCGATGCTGGTCGACGGCGTGATTGCTGCGACGGCCTGGGGGATGCAACCAGTAAGACAAGCCAGCGGGCACCGCCTTAAAGCGAATCTAAAGCGAGTTGCCATGGCGATGCCTTTGCTTCTTGTGGCGCTCGGCGCCTACGCGGCATTCGGGACTGACCACGCACCGCCGGGCGACCGCGGCAAAACGGTTCGCATTGGCAGTAAGAATTTCACTGAGCAACTACTTCTGGGTGAACTGCTGGCGCAGATGATTGAAGCTCATACCGAATTGTCTGTCGATCGTCGATTCAATCTCGGTGGGACGATGATCTGCCACGAAGCTCTGGCGGCGGGTGAGATCGATCTCTACGCTGAATACACGGGAACAGGCCTGGTCACCGTCCTTAAACGGCCGGTTGAGGACGATGCCGACAGAGTCTTCGATGTGGTCCGCACGGGATACAGGGAACAATTCGACCTCGAATGGCTGGAACCGTTCGGATTCAACAACACATATGCGTTGACGGTCCGCAAGTCCCTGGCCCTGGAAAAAGGATGGCAGACGACCTCGGACCTTGCAGCGTCCGCCAGTACGCTGCGAGCAGGTTTCACGGCGGAGTTCTCGGAACGTGCCGATGGTTATACGGGTCTTCGCAGTGCTTATGGATTCGGCTTCGCTGACGTCCGCGACCTGGAACCGTCGTTGATGTACCAGGCTGTTGTGAAGGGTGAGGTCGACGTGATCTGTGCGTTTACGACCGACGGACGAATCGCCGCTTTTGATTTGCAACCTCTGGTCGATGATCGCCAATTTTTTCCGCCGTATTTCGCCGCTCCGGTGATTCGCTCAGAATGTCTCCGCGATCACCCGGAAGTCGGCACAGTGCTTTCGCGGCTCACCGGAATTCTTGACGACAATACGATGCAGGCATTGAATTATCAGGTTGATGAAAAGGGCCGACGCCCCAGTGACGTCGTCCGGAAATTCCTGAAATCGAAACGTCTGTTGAACCAGACGGGAAAGAGCGAGAGCGAGCGACAAATCTAAGGAATAGTTTCGTATCGTGCTAAGCACTGATGTGTGGGCTATTTGATAGAACTAGTTTAACGGCAAGCCGAAGGCGTTAGTGTTTCATTGGATTGCCGACGCCTGCGGCTTGCCGTTAAACAAAAAACTTCTGCATCAGTGCTTAACTTTCTGACTCAATGGTGCCGTGGTTTACAATCACAAACTTTGGTCAGCAAATAGTCGGGGTTGGAAATCTGGATGTCCCAGTCACGGAAATTGCTTCGAGGCTGCTCATCGGGTTCCGCCGACCGCATCACAAACAGCTTCGCAGGCCAGTTGGTCGAAGGCCAGCCGTCAGCACTTTCCGTATTGACTCAGCAAACCGATAGAACGCTCCACTGCCATGCTATGGTACATACCTCTCGTCATCTTCCTCGCGCGTGTCTGTGATGTGTCGCTCGGAACGCTGCGGACGCTGCTGATGTTTACAGGCCACCGCTCGCTGGCCGTCGTGCTTGGTGTCGGCGAGGTCACGATCTGGGTTTTCGCCGTCGGCGGCGTCGTTAAGTACCTGAGCTACCCCTTGGCGGTGGTAGGCTACGCGGGCGGATTTGGCGTAGGTATTCTGGCCGGGATGATGCTCGAAGAAAAACTCGCTCTCGGGTACCGGATGGTACGGGTGATCTCAAATCAGACGGATATCGATGTCTCACGTTTGCTTCGCGCCGAAGGTTACCGAGTAACACGCGTCGACGGCAGTGGAATGTCCGCACCGGTGGAGATCGCCTTCACTGTGATCCGCCGGACGCAGTTGTCCCACATCCGGCAACTGATGAACGAAATCGCGCCTGCAGCATTTATTTCGATCGAACGTGTGGAGGTCGCACATATCGCACAGGCTGGCGCCACGGACTCCCGATTCAACAACTCCCTGCTTGGAAGAATCGTTGTCAGAAAGTAGCCCACGCTACATTTGTCATCAACGAACGTTGCGAATCGGATAGTCCAGCGACCTCGCTTCGAACCACCGCGTCACAATGTGGAAGAAGATGAGGAAGGACGGCCCTGCAGATTAGCGCTATCAGTTAGCGCTACTGGTTAGC
>CALFOL010000822.1 GCA_937919915.1 uncultured Planctomycetaceae bacterium | reverse complement strand
AAAGGCGCAACTTCTAAACCCGTATCGACACCATAGTTGGTCGCAAGGACATCCTCCTCCAGAATGTGCGCAATTACGTCGCGATAGAACCGCAGGGCCTTGGCGAAATCGGAGAAACATGGCTCGCGGTGGCACCAGATGGTGACAGAGTAACACTTCATTTACTGAAACCGGAACTGTACGATGAACGAATGTTTCTTCGCCGGTCGACACGGAGCGCCGGGTTGCCCCGAAGTTAACTCCTTTCTCCCTGGACTTCGAAGCAGTTGTTTCATGCAAACACATCAAATTCTTTCCGGCCTACTGGCCGCGGCGACGATCCTTGTCTCCTCCGCGAGTCAGGCTGATGACTTGCCGGCCGACACCAACGGACGATTCACTCAGGCCCGCAGCCGGACCTTTCGGACGTTCGACACAAGGACACAACAAACCTGGCAGGGGCCGTACTTCTTTCTGCAACTTGCCGACACTCAATATGGAATGTTCACCGGCAACAAGGGTTTCGAAAAGGAAGTGGCCCTGTCGCAACAGGCTGTGGAGCACATTAATCGTCTACGGCCTCGGTATGTAATTGTGTGCGGCGACCTTACCAACGCGTCTCCGGAACACGCTCGCTACGGTGCTCAGGTGCAGCAGTACAAACAGGATTTTTCCGCGATTCACGACGACATCCCGCTGGTCTGCGTATGTGGAAATCACGACGTTGGGAATCGTCCAACGGCGAAATCCATCGCCACCTACAATCACAACTTCGGCGACGATTATTTTGGGTTTTGGGTTGGAGGAGTCTGTAACGTGGTCCTGAATTCCAGTGTGCTGAAAGATCCGACGGGCGCGCCTGAAGTTCTGGATGCTCAGCAGAAGTGGCTGGACCAGCAACTCGCCGCCGCTCGAGAAGCACAGGCCAAACACATATTCCTGTTTCAGCATCACCCGCTGTTTTTGACGAAGGAAGATGAGCCAGATCAGTACTTCAACATCCCGCTGGTTCGACGAACTCCGCTGCTTGAGCAACTGAAACAGGCGGATGTTCGAGCCGTCTTCGCAGGCCATTACCACCGCAATGCCTACGGACGAGCCGGAGCGATGGAAATGGTCACGACCGGCCCGGTCGGCCGACCACTTGGCAAAGATCCGTCTGGCTTTCGTATCGTGACCGTGCACGAAACAAGCATTCAGCACCAGTATTACGGGATGGATGACGTCCCGGAGAAAATCAACCTGACAGAAACGCCCAACGCGCCGTAGCTCTTCAATTAATTCCTACGCGTTTATGGGCGATGCGTCGGATGGTCCTGCTTCCGGAGCGTGCTTTAATAATCGGCCATTTTTTTCGAGTCCCGGTGGTTCAGACATTTCACTCATCTCAGCCGGCACCGGTAGGCGCGCATAACTTTGGGTTCTTTGTTATCGCCGTTTCCCATAATTCGCACACGTTGTCGGTCTTCAGTCGGCGAAAGCACTTGCGCAAAGTGACAGAGTGAGGCTCTAACCGCTTCCGCGTCGAATCTGACTGCCCGTGAAGCGAATTTGAAAGCGGTAGATTCTTTTCGTGGAACATGTGACGTGGCCAGTCTGCAGGTCGACGGTTTCCGGAATCTCCACGCGATTGACGTTGGCGACGGCGCGATAGCCACGTTCGGCAAAGACATCGATGACGATTGCCAGGGCCAGCGGATTGTCAAGCAGGGAATCCTCAGAATTGACGATGGCCAGACCGGCGATCGCATGACGAGTCACAATCGGAATGAAACGTTCGTTTAGCAAATGAATGACGTCATGGAACAGCTGCGTGTGTTCCAACTGGTAACTGTCCATGCGACGGACAAGTTCCTGGCGTGCGTGCCTGATCAGTTGACTGGCCAGCGGAATACGGCGGACAGCATCGTAGGTTTCGGGATCGAGTTCCAGGGATGACTGATAATCCAGCTCATCGCGAATATTTCTTTCGACGCTTTCAACCGTTCCCTGGGCATCAATGAAATGATAGTGGTAGATCTCTTTCAGTGATTGCAGAGCTTCCCACGTTTTCTCCTTGAAGACCCGGTAACGCTGACGAGCTGCTTCAGTCGACAGGTCGGTCGATCGTACTTCCAACAACTGCCCCTCGCCTTCCCGTTCGGCTCGAGCGTTCCGCTCCGCAACCTGTCGACCGCGGAACAGTTGACGTTCGATGCTGGTTTTTTCATCAACAAACAGCACCATCACGTGAATCGTGGGTTTACGAAAATTGATTGCCAGCGGCGTCGCGTGGTATTCGCGGTACAGCAAATTCATTTTTTCGACGAGCAACTTCAGGCATTCCACCTGCACCCTGGTCCGTGGAAATCCGTCAAGGACACAGCCATCTCTGTATTCCGGTTCGAGCAATTTCCGGAAGACCAATCCGACGACGTCACGGTCTCCCACCATTCCGCCGCGATCTTTAATGCGGCGGGCTTCCGGAGTATCCAGGAGTGAGCTGACGACAATCGGAGGGCACGTCAGATCTCGGGCGTTCAGAATGAAGTTTGTGTTGGTTCCTTTACCTGAACCGGGGGCTCCTCCCAGCAAAATCAGCTCCTTCGAGAAGCGCAGGTTGTCATGGCCGAATTCCAAATCGAGCTCATTCCACACGTGCGAGAAAATTACGTGAGCATCTTTGACTTCGAGATTCTCATCCGACACAGCAGCGTTCGGGGAATCTTCCTCACCATCATTCATCTTATGTTCCATTGTCGTTCTTCCATCAAGGAACCGTCGGTAACGATCACTTGCCGAGTCTGGTGTGAATTGCCCAATTCGCCTCATGGCAGGCCACCACTGCGAGCATCATAGGAGATTCTTCAGCAGGTGCATTCGTTCGACGATTCATCGTTTGGGATCTCAGCAGACGCCGTCTCTGCATCAGCTGCCATCCGGCCCCAACGGAAAAGCGTCACAGCGGATTCAAGTCGCGGCCGCACGGCGCTGCCTGCTGAACTCCGAAACCAGGGCCGCGGACAACGAAGAGATAAGAGGAAAGCAAGCAGACTCGCGGCCTTCATCCGCATCAAAATCAGAAACGGCTGCGGAAACGGGCGAGAAGACTTTGGCCACCACTGGCACGTCTGTTCGATGCGTCGAAAATTCCCTGGAGCAGTTTACCAATTGTTGAGTGCGCCGGGCTCGTGGGCGTAGGCGTTTGCTGTAAAAAACCTCTTGCCGCGACCACAGCTCAGTAGAATTCGCCTTAAACCGTTGCCATCCTGCATAGGGCCGGTTCCGAAATGCTCACAGTCGGCTGTGCTTCGACTGCTACCAACCTGTGAATTTGTTGGCATTGGAAAGTCAGTTTATGACAGAGCAACCACAGACGATGCGGCTGGCCCGTTCGAGCACGTTGCGGCGGCGAGTGAACTGCAAAACGCTGTCGATTCACTCGCTGGCGCGTCGTGCTGGTATCCAGCCCGCGCCGAACAGGCAATAGCTGCCGGTTTCGCCGTTTGGGGCTGCCAGACAGGATCTCCGGGCTCCGCATCGCAGCTGATCTGACCTTGCTGAAATCCACAGATCAGCAGTAGAACACAAAGCAATCACGGTTCTTTCAACGACTGGTGCCTTGCGAAAATGTGGTGTCCTCACTGCAAATCCGAAACTTCTGCCACTGGAAAGTTATTCACGGCAGGGCAAGCGTGCGCAAATTGCGGAAGGACGCTTTCTGGCAGCAGTTCCTCAGAAAACACGATCCGCCAGGCACGAGATATCATCGCGAAGTGGTCTCAGAGCGATTTGCTGGACCAGATTTCTGCTCTGCCATCGATTCCGCCGATGCCGCGACCGCATTTTGCTGCGGCAGCAGTCACATTGCCCGAACCCGAAAAACCCGAACCTGAGACGAAGGCTGAGAACTCGACGCTGGAATTGCCGAAAACAGAAGCAGCCATCGTTGTGATTGAACCGGAACTTGGCACACCAAGCGAAGTGACTCGAGAAGCAATACCAGAAACAGAAGCAATACCAGAAACAGAAGCAATACCAGAAACAGAAACGGAAACCATAATTGAAGCGAACGTTGCTTCAGGGATCCACTTTGAATTCGAAACAGGCGAACCCGAAAAACTGATGCCGCTCAGCGAAGCGTCAGAAGACTTACAGCCACCGGAATCGATACAGGACATCGCTGCAGAAACAGCTGAGCCCGTCATTGAGGCGAGCACAAACGATGAA
>CALFOL010000821.1 GCA_937919915.1 uncultured Planctomycetaceae bacterium | reverse complement strand
CGGGTCGGGCATCGAGCGTTTTCGAAATCCGTAGACCGTCCGTCGATAACGTTCGGGAATTTCCGCGGGCTTCCAGTAAGCGGGATAAACGTAGTTGTAATCAAGCACGTTCTGGGGAACTGGCGGGATGACTCCGGGGCCACCCATTTTCTGATGAATCAGTCCGCTGATGGCCATCGCCATGTCGCGAACGACTTCCGCGTCCGCTCGGAAACGCGGCCCGCGAGTCAACAGCCGATTCGCGGGATCAGCTTCGATGACCGCCTGGCTCGCTTTCGACGACTGCTGGTATGTGTGACTGGTGACGATGCGACGAATCAGATGTTTGGTGCTCCAGTTGTGGTCCATGAAATCCACGGCCAGCCAGTCCAGAATATCGCGATATTCCGGCACGGAGGCTCGCGTACCAAAGTCTTCGGACGTTTCAACAAGTCCGGTGGCAAAGATGGACTGCCAAACGCGATTCACGGCAACTCGCGCGGCCAGCGGCGACTGACGATCCACCAGCCAGCGAGCAAATCGCAGTCGCTGCGGTTCGTCAGTCATCGGCAGTGGATGGAAGGCCGCCGGCACATGCGGTTTGATGGCCTGCTGAGGCTGATCCCAGTTGCCGCGACTCAGCAGTTGTGTCGTGCGATGATTGAAGGGATCTCGTTCCGCCACATGCAGCACTGATGTCAGTGCCGCGGGAAACTGATTCCACAGTGCTGTGACCTGATCGTTGATCGGTTGCAGCTCGGGGACCGTTTTTCGCCATGCTGCAAACAACGCGGACTGCTGTCCGATCGATCGCTGATCAGCGGGAGTCGTTGCGGCAAGGACGGCGTCGAAATCGACGGACGCCGCGGACGGTGCGGCGCTGGTGGTCAGGGCAAAACGACAGCAGCCCGGCATGTCCGTCATCCGCATGGCGATCTTGAACTTTGTTCCGTCGGGGGCGTTCAGTGGAGCTTCGAACTGCATGACCGCGACCGACGGTGCATTTCTGCGTCCGACACCACGATCCGCCTTCCACCACGTATTGTCCGCGCCATCGATCAGCAGGCTGACCGCGCCGCTGGTGTTCTTGCCTTCGTCGTGCTTCTGTTCCGGTTCAGAAAAGTCCGCGGTGGCGTTGATCAGCTTCTGTTTTTCCCACGCGTCGCTGCCGGGCTTCTGTAAAAACACTTCCACTTCGCGAATGCCCCATGATCCGACACTGCTGCGTCCCGGTCCGCGAAACGGCAGGTCGCCGTGATTCAGCAGCTCCAGTTGCAGACCGGTGACGCCCTTCAATTGGGGTTCGCCGATCATGTACACATCGCCGCTGCTGTGGCCCTTCATCAACAGCGAATCGTCGTGTTCCTGAGTCGGGTGGTTCAGCCCGCTGATACTATTCATGTCGTGAAAAGTGATGGCCTGCCATGCGGGCCGTGTTGTCGCCAGTTGCTGAGCCCATGTCTGAAGCTGATCAGGCCAGGCTGCGTGTTCCGTACGAACCTGGTCTCCCAGCTTGCTCAGACCAGCCAGAACTTCGTCACGCTTTGCCTGCTGATCCGCAGAATAGACCCACGATTGTGATTCGTACGAATTGTTCAGGAAGGCAAACATACCGTAGTACTCGTCCATCGTGACGGGATCAAATTTGTGAGTGTGGCATTGAGCACACTGAACCGACAGACCGAGCACAGATTTGCCGATGCAGTCGATCCGATCAAACATTTCGACCATGCGAAACTGTTCGGGCACGATCGCGCCTTCTTCGTTGACCATGCTGTTTCGCAGGAAGCCAGTGGCGATCATTTGATCCTGAGTGCTGCTCGGCAATAGGTCACCGGCAATCTGTTCGATGATGAATCGATCATACGGCATGTCGGCGTTCAGCGAATTGATCACCCAGTCGCGCCAGGCCCACTGGTCTCGCTGCATGTCTTTTTCGTAACCGTTGGTATCCGAATACCGAGCTGCATCCAGCCACGGACGAGCCCATTTTTCGCCGAACCTGTCGCTGGCCAGCAATTTTTCGAGTGTTGCATCAAAGCCGTCACGTTCGAAGGCGGTCAGATCTTCCGGAGATGGCGGCAGACCAGTGACATCCAGATACAGTCGTCGGCACAGCACCCACGGCGACTCCTGGACAGCCGACGAGAGATTTAACGAATGCAGCCTCTCGGCAACAAATGCATCAATCAGATGTGATGGTCCTGTATTGGAAATCGGTTTCTGCTGCGGAGCCACAAACGCCCAGTGGTCCGAGAATGTCGCGCCGTCGGAGATCCACTGTCGAATCGTTTCGATCTGCTTCTGACTGAGCGGCTTGTTATGATCTGTTGGAGGCATCAGCAGGTCGGAATCTGTTGACGCGATTCGCTTCCACAGTTCGCTGTCTTCCGGTTTTCCGAGCACAATCGCCGCCAGTCCGGATTCGCCGCCCTTCAGCGCCGAGTCTCGCACATCCAGTCGCAAACCTGCTTCCCGAGATTCCTGGTCCACGCCATGACACGCCGCACAGTGTTCCGCCAGAATCGGCTGCACATCACGCTGATAGTCAATCTCCGCCGCGTGAACGGTCGTGTGGAATGCCAGCACCAGAATCATAGGTGAAACGAAACGGAGACAGTGATGACAACACATGGCAGGGGTTCTCAGGTGGGAAGAGTTCTGAACGCAGTCATCTGTTCGACGTTGATCGGTCATATTAAACCTGCGAATCGGTCGCTATTCCAGAGTTTCGACGGCATGCTGCGCGAAAGTATCCTCAATGAGACACGGTTATCTGATTTCAGGCCCCATCGTTTGTGCATTCGGTGACAGAATGGTCGAATTAACAACAGTCATACGACTCCGATCGACCAGATTGCTATATCCCGGATGCAACCCGTTCAGATCCCGGCGTACGGGGCTCACCAGGGTCCTTGGCTGTGGCCTTGATTCGACAACTCAGATCCGTGTTCACCCATTCGCCGCACCAAAGCTTGCGGTGGAACGGTAATCGACTAATAATCCGGTGTGGCAATCGCCCGCCCCATCTTCCCGCCTGAGACACCGCATGCTTCGCCTTTCCACCACTGGGAAAAACTTCTGCGACGGCATCTCGCGTCAAGACGGGCTTCGATTGGGGTCTCTGTCTCCGCTGGCGCTCAATCTGCCCGTGTTGTTGTCACAACAATCCTCCAGGGCTGAGGCAATTGTATGATCTGCGGCCACGATGATTTTGACCAGCGCGCCGGGATCGCTCTACAGTCGACTCTCCAATCAGTAGCGACGCGAGCTTGTTTCCACTTCACATTCATAGCGTTGGCGGCACTTGCAGACTTCACGCCAGTGGCGGCGGACGACACGGCGCAGAATACACCGGAACAGATTGCATTCTTCGAAAGCAGGATCCGCCCGGTACTTGTTGAACGTTGCCTGGATTGTCACAGCGGCGACGAACCAGAAAGTGGACTGAATCTTTCCAGCCGAGAACTGATGCTGCGGGGTGGCGAACTTGGCACCGCAGTGCTTCCCGGCAAAGCGGCCGAGAGCCTGTTGATCAGCGCGATCAAGCATGATGAGTTCGTGAAGATGCCGCCCAAAGAGAAGTTGTCTGCCCTGACGGTGGCCGACTTCATTCGGTGGGTCGACATGGGAGCACCCTGGCCGAACCCAGCTGGCAACGCTCCCAACGATGCGGACGAGCGAGCTTCGCCCGGACAATCGTTCTCAGAGCAGCAACTCAAGCACTGGGCGTTTCAGCCGGTTTCCGATCCTGTTCCGCCGCAGGTTGAATCGAATTGGCCGACATCACCGATTGATCATTTCGTGTTGGAGAAGTTGCGCGCCGCGGGGCTTGAACCAGCGCCTCCTGCTGACCGCCGCACGTTGATGCGTCGCGCGACATTCGATCTTACGGGCTTGCCTCCGACTGTGCAGGAAGTGAACGACTTTCTGCGGGATGATTCGCCTGACGCCTTCGCCAAAGTTGTTGACCGACTACTGACTTCACCGCGCTACGGCGAACGTTGGGGACGGCATTGGCTGGACGTCGCTCGCTACGCCGACTCCAATGGTCTGGATGAAAATATTTCTTACGCCAACGCGTTTCATTATCGCGACTATGTCATTTCTGCTTTAAACGCTGACAAACCGTATGCACGATTCGTCCAGGAGCAGATCGCGGGGGACTTGCTGACCGACGAAGGAGATGTGGAAGATCTTGATCGCTACATTGCCACAGGATTCCTGGCACTCGGCGCCAAGATGCTGGCGGAAGATGATCCCGTCAAGATGCAGATGGACATCATCGATGAGCAGATCAGTACGCTCGGGCAAACTTTCATGGGGCTAACCATAGGTTGTGCTCGCTGCCACGATCATAAGTTTGATCCGTTTCCGACGGCCGACTACTACTCGCTTGCCGGCATCTTCAAGAGTAGCAAGACGATGGAGAATCACAATGTGGTGGCCGTTTGGTACGAACGGCCGCTGGTGACGACGGAGGTTTCGGGAAAAATCGCTGAGATCGATCGCCAGCTGGCGGAATCGAAGGCGGCCATTGATGAATTCAAGGCAAAGCAGCGCGGCGCGATCGCAACCCGAATACGAAATCAGTTCGCCGCCTACCTGCTGGCGACCGCCCAGTTCGACCAGCTTCAAACTCAGCGCCGCACGGATTCTGTGATCGCCGATAACTCATCTCCATTCTCGATTGCCGAAGGATTCGTCATTTTCGAAGCCGAGGCCTTTCAGCGTGGTGATGTCGAGAAGGTTGTCGCGGGTTACGGTGAAGGAATTGGCATTACGGGAACGCGCGGCGCTGGCTTTCTTGAATACGATGTTCGTGCTGACAGAGCAGGAGCGTACCAGCTGGAGATTCGGCACGCAGCAGCCGAAAGCCGACCGCTGAAGCTGATCGTCAACGGCAAGGCTGTTAATGAATCCGTCGCCGCGAACGTGACAGGCAGCTGGAATCCTGAAGGTCAGCGATGGTTTGCCGCGGGGCAGTTTGAATTGAACGCTGGCGACAATATTATCAGGTTGCAATCGGACAAAGTTCATCCACACCTGGATCGTCTGGCGATTGTCTATTCGGATCCGGGGCCGTGGCCATTTGTCGACGAGGCTCCGGCATCGATCACTCGCATCATGTCGACGTACAACATCGATGCAGAAGAGCTTGCTGCCTGGAGCGAATTCCTTGGGCATGGCGATCCAGACGTTCGATCGAAGTTTCCGTCGCTTGAGCCGTGGCGAGCTCTTTCCGGGATCAACACAGCAACATTCAAGGCGGATGCAGTCGCGCTGGTTGCTGAAATCTCCGGCGATGCGCAGTCGCTGGCAGTGATCTGCAATGAGCTGAAGGCAACACCGCCAGATTCACTGGAAGATGTCGCAAAGATATACCAACGGCAGCTTGAGAACGAAACGGTGAACGCCGAACTCTCGCAGCTGCCGTGTCCGTTGGCCGGGCCGGAAAGCCTTGCCCCCTCCGATCTGCCGACCGAAGAACGCCGCCATCTGACGGCGATTCAGCAGCAACACGATGATCTCCATGCAGACCGCCCCAGTCCGGATGTCGCGATGGGTGTCACTGAGAGCACGCCTGAAGATTTGAAAATCCACCTGCGAGGCAGCCATATCGCGCTGGGAGACCTGGTCCCTCGCCGGTTCCCGCGAATCATTTCCGATGAACTTTGCAAAGTGCCATCGCTGAAGATCGGTGACGGTCAGAGCGGTCGGCTGCAGCTTGCAGAATGGTTGACTCATCAGGATCACCCGTTGACGTGGCGAGTCATCGTCAATCGGGTTTGGCATTGGCGTTTTGGTCGAGGGTTGTCTCCTTCCGTTGATAACTTTGGCTTGCTGGGTCTGCCTCCAACTCATCCCGAATTGCTGGACTGGCTGGCAAAGCGGTTTCAGGAGGACGGCGGATCTTTGAAGAAACTTCACCGCCGCATGATGCTCAGCAGCACTTACCAGATGAGTACTCGGTTCGATTCCAATGCCGACAACGTTGATACTGACAACAGTCTATTGTGGCGTTTCCGCCGTCGACGGCTCACGGGAGAAGAATTGCGTGATTCGCTGCTGACTTTCGGGAACGGTTTGGACACAGCGATGGGCGGGTCGCTGTTAAAGGTGAAGAATCGCAGCTATGTCACCGCATCCGGGACGAGCATCACAGATGAATTCCAGAATCATCGCCGGTCTGTGTATCTTCCCGTCGTCAGAAGCTCGGTCTACGACGTGCTGCAAACTTTTGATTTCCCGGACCCCGCCGTGGCAGCCGGAATGCGCCAGACATCCACCATTGCACCTCAGGCACTGATGCTGTTGAACAGCACTCTGGTTGACCAGCAGACGATGGCAATGTCGAAACGATTGGTCAACCTTGCAACGGATCGCGAACGAGTCGCGGACGCGTTCCGAACAATCCTGAACAAAGAACCCGTGGAACCCGAATTTGAGGCCGCTGTCAACTACGTCGCTGGCGTGATGAGTGCATCCAGTCTGACGGACGTGCCGAACGCGGAACGTGTGGCTAAGGCGTGGCAGAGTTATTGTCGAGTTCTGGTGTCATCGAACGAATTCGCTTACATCGAATGATCGGCTTATGAATCACCGCCATTGGAATTCATCACCCGTCGCGTCCCGCCGAGACATGCTGCGGCAGGCTGGAGTCGGATTTGGGGCGCTCGCTCTGGCGGGACTCCTGGCGGAAGAATCGCGCGCGGAGACTCGCAATACTCTGTCGGAACTCGCCCCGCAATTTGCCCCCAAAGCAAAGAGAATCATCTTCCTGTTTATGCACGGCGGCCCGTCGCAGGTCGACACGTTTGACTACAAGCCGCAATTGCAGAAAGACGACAACAAGCCTCTGCCATTTGACAAGCCGCGAGTTGTCTCCGCCGCAACCGGCAATCTGCTGAAGTCTCCGTTTCAGTTTCAGCGGTATGGCGAGACGGGTTGCTACGTGAGTGAAATCTTTCCTCATATCGCAAAGCACGTTGACGAGCTGACGTTCGTCAGGTCTGTGCACGGCTCGAATTCTCGCCACGGAGCGGCTCTGCTGGAACTGCACACGGGCAGCGATACGTTCGTTCGTCCGAGTCTCGGTAGCTGGCTGAATTACGGGCTGGGAACAGAGAATCAAAACCTGCCTGGATACATCACCATTTGCCCGTCATTGACTCACGGCGGCGCAAACAACTGGGGTTCCGCCTTCCTGCCCGCCGTCTATCAGGGGACTCCGATGGGCAACGCCGGAACCGCTTCTGTGAACGCCAGGATTCCGTTTATCGCGGGGACCACGGCTCGCGACATTCAGAAACTTGAGCTCGATCTGCTCGGCCGAATGAATCGCGAACATATGGTGGAAACCGGGCCGGATTCGCAGTTGGAAAGCCGCATCCAGTCATTCGAACTGGCATTCCGACTACAACGCGAGGCACCTTTGATTCAGAATATTTCGGACGAGTCCGCTCAGACGCTCGAGGCCTACGGAATCAATCAGGACAAAACGAAAGACTTCGGACTGCAGTGCCTGATGGCTCGCCGATTCGCAGAACGCGGTGTTCGTTTCATGCAGATTTCGCACAGCTACAAGTGGGACCAGCACGGCGATTTGAAGAACGCGCACTCAAGAAACGCCGGCGAAGTAGATCAGCCGATCTCCGCCCTGTTGACCGATCTCCGACAACGCGGACTGCTGGAGGACACGTTGGTTTGGTGGGGCGGCGAATTCGGTCGCACGCCGGTGTCACAGGGTAGTCGTGACGGTCGCGATCATAATCCTCACGCAAACACGATGTGGTTCTGCGGAGGCGGCATGAAACCTGGCATTCAATACGGAGAAACGGATGAATACGGTTACTACGCCGTGAAAGACAAAGTCCACTTCCACGATCTGCACGCGACAATCCTGCACTTGATGGGGCTGGACCACAAGAAACTGACCTACCGCCACGCTGGCCGCGACTTCCGACTTACGGATGTGTACGGTGAAGTCGTCGATGGCCTGTTGGCGTAGTGGGAATCTGTTCTGCCCCGCTCTGCCCCGAAGCGGACAGTTGTGCTGTTGGTGAGTGACAGAGTGAGTTACAATTTTCCGGTATTGAACTGAGCGTAGTATTCGTCAGGAAAGCAGATGATGCAGGGGACACGTCCACAAGACTCAGGAATCTGGCGAAGACGACACCTGCTGCAGCTGGGAATCGCGGGCACGTCGGGCCTTATCGCATCCGGAGCAAATGCGTTCGCGGAGTCCGGTTTGGTACCGAAGGCAGATCGTTGCATTGTTTTGTTTCTGAACGGCGGTCCCAGTCATCTTGATATGTGGGACATGAAACCGGACGCGCCGTCTGAAATTCGTGGCGAGTTTCAACCGATCGACAGTAGTCTGCCCGGTGTCTCCGTCGGCGAACATCTGCCCCGCCTGGCACGTCAAATGCATCGAGTCACATTGATTCGTTCTATGAATCACAGCGTGAATAATTCGCATGCCGCAGCCGTGTACGCTGCGTTGACTGGACATGATCGAGGCGAATTTGGAGGTGGCGCGCTACCGACAGACCGGCCTTCACCGGGATCTGTCCTCGCAAGATTTCGCCCACCGGAAAATCGCACATTTCCCTATGTCGCTCTGCCCTATAAAACGAAGGAGGGAGCCGGCGGTCCTTTGCAACCGGGTTTTCTGGCAGGGTTGATGGGGCAGACCTACGATCCGTTTTGGGTGCTGAACAATCCCGACGCTGTCGACTTCCATGTCGAGAATCTTGCTTTGCCTGAATCTGTTTCGCACGAACGGCTGCGGAATCGCGGTGAATTGCTGGCGGGGCTGGGCAGCGGACTGAGACTGAAGAACAATCTCTCAGTGTCCGCGATCGACGGTTTTCAGTCACAGGCTTTCGAATTGATGACATCGTCAGCAGCGCAGGACGCCTTCGACCTGACAAAGGAGTCGCCCGGCACGCGGGCAAGCTATGGACGAAATATCTACGGTCAAAGTACGCTTTTGGCCAGGCGACTGCTTGAAGCGGGAACGCGATTCGTCACGCTGTCATGGGCGCCCGATGCAAACGCGACGTGGGATACTCACGGCAACAACTTCAATACCCTCAAGACTCGGCTACTGCCGGAATTCGACGCAGCCTGCAGCAGCTTGCTGCAGGATCTGGCCGATCGGAACATGCTGGAAAGAACGCTGGTCGCTGTTCTGGGCGATTTTGGGCGTACTCCGAAGATCAACGCGAATGCCGGACGAGATCACTGGAATTCGTGCTACACCGTGATGCTGGCAGGCGGCGGGATTCGTGAAGGTTTCGTTTTCGGAGCCAGTGATCGACACGGTGCCGCTCCCGCAGAATCCCCCGTTAGCCCGGGCGATGTCATGACGACGATCTACCGTCTACTTGGTGTCGACTCGACCACTCAGATCCGTGACTCACTCGATCGACCACACGAAGTTGTTCCGAAGGGAAAAATCATTACGGACATTCTGGTGTGAAAACCTCGCACTCTCCCGCCGGCCCGATCGATTTACTCAGCGTGGTGGCACGGTCTGTCGGAGTTCGCGATAGCGGGGCCCGTCAGCAGTTGGGGAAAAGCCGATTACAAAAGGCGGACGTGTGTCCATCAACGACCCGGCGATTCAGAACGGAAACTCTGCGTTGACTATGGGACGCCCCGGCGGTCCGCTAAGCTGTAGTCGAAACAGAACACGCAACACCGGAATCAGGCGTCATGCAGGAATCGAATGCTCCGTCGACCGTCGAAGACACAGAGACGATCGTGCCCCTTGCACCCGCGGATGTGCGGCGCGTTGTGCTGGCAAGTTTTGTTGGCACGACGATCGAATGGTATGACTTCTTTATCTACGGCACTGCGGCGGCACTTGTCTTCAATAAGTTGTTTTTTCCTGGTGACGATGCGTTCATCTCCCAAATGGCTTCGTACGGTTCGTTTGCGATTGGATTTTTCGCTCGTCCGCTGGGCGGGGTTGTCTTTGGCCATTTTGGCGATCGCATTGGCCGCAAGGCGATGCTGGTCACAACGTTGATGATGATGGGAGTCGCCACGTGTCTGATTGGAATTCTGCCCACGCACCAATCAATCGGCATTGCCGCGCCGATTATTCTGGTGCTGTTACGTCTTGTGCAGGGATTCGGTGTCGGCGGCGAATGGGGGGGCGCTGTGCTGATGGCGGTCGAACACGGGCACGGCGGCCGTCGCGGGCTTTATGGCAGCTGCGTTCAGATGGGAGTTCCTGCCGGGCTGCTGTTGGCAACAGGCGTCTTTGCTTTGGTGACCCGCATGGATGAAGCCGCGTTTCTCAGCTGGGGATGGCGATTGCCGTTCCTGTTCGGCGTCGTTCTACTGGCGGTCGGAATGTTCATTCGCGTTCGAGTGATGGAAAGCCCGTTGTTCGCTCAGATGCAAAAGAAGAAGACCGTCAGTCCGTTGCCGATTCTGGATGTTTTTCGGCATTACCGACGAAACGTGTTTCTGGCGATGGGAGCTCGGTTTGCTGAGAACGCCTGCTTCTACATCTTCAGTGTGTTTGTCCTTTCGTTTGCGACGAAGCAGTTGCAGCTGCAAAGGAGTGACGTGCTGATCGGCGTCTGGATTGCCGCGTCGGTCCAGTTGATCGCGATTCCGGCTTTTGGTTTGCTTTCCGACCGCATCGGTCGACGTCCGGTCTACCTTTGCGGAGCGTTGTTTATCGGCGCGTTTTCGTTTCCGTTTTTCTGGCTAATCGAAACGCAGATCGTCTCGCTGGTTTGGCTGGCGATCGTCATTGGGATGGTTGGACACGCCGCGATGTACGGACCGCAGGCTGCGTTTTTCTCGGAACTGTTCGGAACAAAAGTACGGTACAGTGGTGCTTCGATCGGCTATCAGCTCGCGTCGCCGTTTGCCGGAGGACTCGCCCCGCTGATTGCGACGGCTTTATTAAAATGGTCGGACGGGGCGACTTGGCCGGTGTCTTTGTATCTGATGGCAACGGCTGCGTTGACCGTCGTCGCAGTCTTACTGGCTGCCGAAACATTCGAACAGGATATCGGAACGACTGATGCAGACTGACAACGTCTTTCAGATGTCAGCATCGAATATTCGATTCGGTGCTGGCTGCACGGCGGAAATTGGCATGGACCTGCGGCACCTGTCCGTTAAACGGACGATGGTTCTGCTGGATCCGAATCTACGTTCGTTGTCTGTCGCCGAAACTGTGATTGATTCCCTGAAACGGCAGAACGTCGACTTCGAACTGTTCGATGAAGTCTCGGTGGAACCAACGGACGCAAGTTTTCGGCATGCCGCAGACGCGGCTACAGCCGGGAACTTCGATTCGTTCGTCGCGGTCGGTGGTGGCAGCACGATTGATACGGCGAAGGCGGCGAATCTTTATTCCACGTGGCCGGCTGACTTTCTGCACTACGTCAACGCTCCTGTCGGCGATGGCCAGCCCGTACCGGCACCTCTCAAGCCGCTCATCGCCGTACCGACAACCGCAGGAACCGGCAGCGAAACAACGGGTGTCGCGATTTTCGATTTCGTTGAGAAAAAGGCGAAGACCGGAATCGCTCACCGGTACTTGAAACCGACGCTGGGAATGATCGATTCCGACAACACACGAACGATGCCCGCAGAAGTTGCGGCATCCAGCGGGCTTGATGTGCTGAGTCACGCTCTGGAATCGTACACCGCTCTGCCGTTCGATCAGCGACCGAAGCCGGAAAGTCCGCTTCATCGTCCTGCGTATCAGGGTTCCAATCCGATCAGCGATTTGTGGGCACTGCACGCGTTGGAACTCATGGCCGAATTTCTGCCCCGAGCCTTCGCGGACACATCCGACGATGAAGCTCGCGGAAACATGTTGCTGGCGGCGGCGATCGCGGGGATCGGGTTTGGGAATGCTGGAGTCCACCTGCCTCACGGTATGTCTTATCCCGTGGCTGGCATGGTGAAGAGTTTTCAGCCTGCTGGTTTCGATGTCGATCATCCGTTGGTTCCTCACGGTATGTCCGTCATTCTCAACACGCCCGCCGTCGTTCGCTTCACGGCGCCAGCATGTCCCGAAAGACATCTGCGAGCCGCTGCAGCTCTGGGAGCAGACATTCGCGGCGTTTCGCCAGCCGACGCAGGAGAAGTCCTGGCTGATCGAGTCATTCATTTCATGAAACTGATGAAGATGCCTAACGGCCTGGGCGCTGTCGGTTATACGGAAGAAGACATCCCTGCACTTGTAGCTGGAACGTTGCCTCAACACCGCGTCACAAAACTTTCCCCGCGCCCTGCCGACGAGGCGGCGCTGACTTCGTTGTTCAGGCAATCGCTGACGATCTGGTAATTTGAACAGTAGGCGTAATGACGTGACTGAAACGCAGTCCGCATCAACGAACATATTGGTAACACCCTGCAAACACGGACCGACGATGTCTCTTCACCAGGTTCAAAATCTAATCAACGGCGATTTCGTATCCGCTGCAACGGACCGCTATGACGAAGTCTTCAACCCATCGACGGGCGAAGTGATCGCTCAGGTGCCGCTGTGCGGCGTTGCGGAAACCGCAGCGGCAGTGTCCGCAGCCGCGAACGCTCTGGCTGCCTGGGATGCCACGCCGATCATCGAACGAGCTCGGCTGATGTTTCGTTACCGCGAGTTACTGGAAAGCAGTTTCGATGAGCTCTCTCGGTTGATCACACGAGAACACGGCAAGACGGTTTCGGAATCGCGAGCGGAAGTGCGGCGAGGAATCGAAGTGGTTGAATTCTCGTGCGGCATTCCCAGCCTGTTCATGGGGCAGTCGCTCAGTAACATCGCCACCGATGTTGACGCCGAGGTACTGCGGCATCCGGTTGGAGTCTGCGTTGGCATCACGCCGTATAATTTTCCAGCGATGGTTCCGATGTGGATGTTCCCGATTGCGTTGGTTTGCGGCAATACGTTTATCCTGAAGCCCTCGGAGAAAGTTCCGCTGACTGCCGTCCGCCTTGCGGAACTCCTGCAGGAAGCCGATTGTCCGCCGGGCGTGCTCAACGTCCTGCACGGTGGACGAGAATGTGTGGATGCTCTGATCGATCATCCTGACGTCGCAGCGATTTCGTTTGTTGGTTCCTCACCCGTTGCGAAATCTGTTTACACTCGCGGAACAGCAGCCGGCAAGCGAGTTCAGGCGGCCGGCGGCGCGAAGAACTTCTGTATCGTGATGCCGGACGCCGATCCGGAAACAGCCGTCAAGGCATTGGCTGCCGCTTCTTTCGGCTGCGGTGGCCAGCGCTGTATGGCGACCAGCATCGCCATACCAGTTGGCGACATTGCAGATTCGCTGGTCGAAAAGCTCGCAAGTCATGCCGGATCCTTGAGTGTCGGGCCGACGGACACAGTCGATGACGTCGACCTTGGTCCGTTGATTCGGCAGCAACATGTCGATCGCGTGGCGATGTCGGTGGATGCCGCAGCGAAAGAAGGCGCAGTCATCGCTCTGGACGGACGGAAAGCATTCGCAGGCGACGGATTCTTCCTGGGCCCCTGCATCGTGGACGAAGTTCACCCAACCATGTCCGTTGCCCGCGAAGAGATCTTCGGACCGGTTCTTTCCGTGATTCGGACAGCGTCTTTGGATGAGGCGCTGCGGTTGAGTCAATCGTGCAGATTCGGCAACGGTGCTTCCATTTTTACTCGCGACGGATACGCCGCTCGAAGGTTTCGTGATCACTTTAATGCCGGAATGATCGGCATTAACGTTGGCGTGCCAGCTCCCATGGCGTGGTTTCCGTTCACCGGCTGGAGCGGATCCTTCTTTGGCGATCTGCACGTGCAGGGAACCGAGGGGATTCAGTTTTACACGCGGCAAAAGGTCACGTTGACTCGCTGGATGAAGCCAGAAGGCGAGAGTCATCACGATCCGATATGGAAAGAATGATCGCTGAAATGGTCACATAGCGAACGTCTGACGTGCCATTGATTCGATTCAGCGACGCTATGGAGAGTCTCAACTTGCTCACGTTCTGTTGCGGTCGTACAATCAGAAATACGTTTCTATGCAGTTGTGAAATTTATGAAAGCCTGGACATGGCGAGAGCGAACAGACGGCAGTTGCTTCGAGCTGGACTGACGGGCTTCACCGGTTTGACTTTGCCCGGCCTGTATCGGGCTCGCGCTGAGGCGACCGCGAAAGCCGGGAATACGGAGACCGCAATTATTCTGATCTGGCTTCGAGGCGGACAAAGCCATCTCGACACGTTCGACATGAAGCCGCTGGCGCCGTCCGAATTCCGCGGGGCGTTCAGCCCGATCGACACGAACGTCCCCGGAATGCAGATCACGGAACTCTACCCGCGTCTGTCGCAGTGCGCCGATCGATATTCATTGCTCCGATCGGTGGCTCACGATGCCGGTGGACATCCGGCCGGCTCGTTACGAGTGCTTGGTGGCGATCCCGCAGCAGCCGACAAAACGGAGCCGACGTATCCGGACTGGATGTCGATCGCCAGCTATCTTCGCCACAATCCGACGCAACAACTCCCCAACTATGTCGCAATCAATCCGGTCGATCGCTACGACTCGTTTCGGATTGCCGGCCCAGCCTATCTGGGTCCGTCGTACGAACCGTTCAGTGTGACCGGCGATCCCGACGCACCGGATTTTTCTGTGCCGAACATTGGTCTAAGGGACGAGAGTGAAAAGCGGCGCCTCAACGAACGCACCGAACTCAGACGCAACATCGATCGCATGCGCCGGGACATCGACCAGACCGGCCTGATGCAGGCACTCGACAGCTTTGATGCTCAGGCCCTGCGACTTTTGTCCAGCCCCGAAGCAGCTAAAGCATTCGACCTTTCGCAGGAAGCCGACGGAGTCCGTGAGCGATACGGCCGCAACCGCTGGGGACAGCAGTGCCTGATGGCACGGCGACTGGTCGAGGCAGGCGTCGACATCGTGGCTACTGAGTTCGACGGCCCGTTGTGCGGACGTGTTGCCAACTGGGACGACCATGCCGTCAACCACCACGTATTCGACGCCAACGCTCACCGTGCTCCATTCTTTGACCAGGCAGTTTCCGCATTGATCGAAGACATCTACGATCGCGGTCTCAACAAGCGCGTGATGGTCGTCGTGACGGGCGAGTTTGGACGCACACCACGCATCTCAAATGTCGCGAGCAGCGGTGGCGGAGTCGCCAGCGCCGCGAAAGGAACGGTCCAGCCCGGCCGAGATCACTGGCCGCGCGCTAACACGATGTTGTTTTCCGGGGGCGGCATTCGCACCGGACAGATCATCGGTGCCACCGACGCACGCGGGGAAGACCCGATTTCGCGTCGCGTGACGCCCTACGATTTTCTGATGACCATTTTTCACCACCTGGGGTTCGACCCCGTGCAGCTCGCGCTTCAGAATTTCGCTGGTCGGCGAAATCCGATCTTCAGCAAGGGCGATCCGATTCCGGAGCTCACGCGCACATCGTGACACTCAAGGGGCGCACGAGACGTCATCATCGCCGTGGCCGTTCTATCCGGCCCGTATGCGAATCGAAGACTCAGGACCTCCAATGGGATGAACGTCTATGATTGAATCAAGTGATAGATCGATAGATCTATCAAACGGTCGACCGTATTGCCCAGCGGTTTGCTCGTTGTCGTGCTGTGTTTCAGTGGAGTCGCTGTGCGTGCGGACGAGCAACCGTCGGCCAACGGTGTGTTCCGCGCTGGTGCGGCGGCGGTTGATATCGCGCCAACGCACTTCCCCGTGATCGTCAACGGCCAGTTTGTCGAAGGAAAGGGCGAGCGGGCGCATGATCGGCTGATGACACCGGCCATGGTTCTGGCCGACGGAGAGATGCGGCTGGCAATCGTCGTTGTCGACAGCCTGATGATGCAACGCGAATTACTTGATGTTGCCAGGCAGATGGCTCATGAGTCCAGGGGAATTCCGACGGAACGCATGCTGATCTCCGCCACGCACGTACTCCGCACCGTCGGCGATGGCGTGTCTGGGCAGCCGAAGCGATGTTAACTATCTCGTCCCGAACTCACTGTCCTCCGCAGCGATTGTTCGCAGCTTCTTGAGAACGTCGTTCAGTAACGGCAGCTCGGCTTGCAGGACGGGGGAGGGAAAAGGGGACATTCTACTTTTTCATTTTTTGGCCTGCCTCTCGGTCGAAGCGAGGATTCGAGGCCAAGTGTTGACGCGG
>CALFOL010000820.1 GCA_937919915.1 uncultured Planctomycetaceae bacterium | reverse complement strand
CGTCCTTGTAAGCATTACAGTTTCAAAACTCGGCAGCCCTGAAGACTTTGCAGCGTTGGCTTCCAGTTCTACGTCCTCGTCATCATAATGGGGTCACCGCGATTGGAATCGCCATGGCGGCGAATCCCTATCACCTGGATAGAAATCGAGACACGATGAACACCCAACAGGCTCTTGAACAACTGATTCTTCAGGCACGGCGTCGCACGTTTTTGCGTCAATCGTCGGCTGGCATTGGGCTCAGCGTACTGGCATCGATGTTTGGCCAATCGGCACCGGCGTCACCAAAAGAAACAGAACAACGCCAGGGCCTGGTGCACCCGCTGCATTTCGCGCCGAAGGCGAAACGCATCATTCATATGTGCATGGCAGGCGGACCATCGCATCTTGAGACGCTGGACTACAAACCAAAACTGGCGGAAATGGACGGGAAGCCGATTCCCGAATCATTCACCAAAGGCAAGCCTATTGCGCAGCTGCAGAACAAGGAATTAAAATGCCTTGGGCCGCAACATCCGTTTCAGAAGTTCGGGCAATCCGGTCAGCAGATCTGTGAAAAGTTCCCTCATATTGGCAGCATTGCCGACGACATCTGCATTGTGAATTCCCTGCAGACCGACGCCATCAATCATGACCCGGCTCATACGTTCATGAACACCGGCAGCTCGGTCCCCGGTCGGCCGTCAATGGGATCGTGGATAAACTATGGACTGGGATGCGAAACCGAAGACCTGCCTGGTTATGTGGTTCTGACTTCGCTCGGTAAGTTCGGTCAGGCGCAGCCCATTGCGGCTCGTCAGTGGCACAGTGGATTCCTGCCGAGCCAGTTTCAGGGCGTTGAATTTCGATCAACGGGCGACCCCGTCCTGTATGTCAACAACCCTCCGGGGATCACGCGTGGGCAGCAGCAACAAGTCGTGAATTCGATCGCCGCTCTGAATCGTATGCAGGCCGACATCACACACGACCCGGAAATCGCGACACGCATTGGGGCCTACGAAACGGCGTTTCGGATGCAGGCCAGCGTTCCGGAATTGATGGATCTGTCGCAGGAACCGAAAAGCGTTCTGGATCTGTACGGCACACAGGGATCCGATGGTTCATTCGCGTCCAACTGCCTGCTGGCCCGACGACTGGCCGAACGCGGCGTGCGATTTGTGCAGCTGTATCACAGAGCCTGGGATCATCACGGTGGCGTCAAAAAGGCGATTGAAGGCACGGCGGGTGAAGTTGACCAGGGCGCTGCCGCGCTGATCAAAGATCTCAAGCAACGCGACATGTTGAAAGATACGCTGGTGATTTGGGGTGGAGAGTTTGGTCGCACTCCGATGGCTCAAGGCAACGGTCGGGACCATCACATTCGCGGGTTCAGTTGCTGGATGGCCGGCGGTGGAATCAAAGGCGGGATCACTCACGGAGCCACCGACGAACTAGGCTACGAAGCTGTCGAAGACGTCTTTCATGTCAACGATTTCCATGCAACACTGCTGCATCTGCTGGGTGTTGATCACACGAAACTGACGTTTAAGTTTCAGGGTCGCAACTACCGGCTGACCGATGTTGCCGGGAATGTGGTTGAGAAGATCCTGGCTTAGCAGGCTAAACCGGAGTTCTTCTATTCCGCATCCGGTCGTCGTAAAACCAGCACCGGACAATCGGCATGCCGGATCACACTTTCGGCGACGGAACCCAGCAACAGACGTTTTACGCCGTCGTAGCCGTGTGACGGAATCACCACCAGGCCCGCCTTTATCTCCGTTGCATATTTAGCGATCTCGATCGCCGGTTGACCATCCAAAATGGTTTCATGGATATCCGGAAAGCCGTTTTGCTGCAAAAACTCTGCGAAGTGAGTTCGTACAATCGCCCGGCGCTCTTCGTCTGACGCGGATTCCAGACCCGCCGTGCCTGGTGCGATCTGATCGAAATTGGAGACCACGTGGACGGCGTACACATTTTCAGGACGCCCCGTGATCTCACAGGCCGTTGCAATGGCTTCAACAGACATCCCTGAAAAGTCAACCGGTACAATTACAGGCGTGGACACGGTCCAACTCATTCGACGGCTCCTTTGTAACCAGATTAGGCTGTGTCCGACGTCGATCTACAGTGTATTACGCTGACTTGTGGCCGCGGCGAACGGTTTTTCGACAGCAATTCGCCTGCTCCCACGAGCCCGACGCATCCACATGATTCGGTAAACTGCTCTAGATTCCGAGTTTCATGACTTCTTCGATCGGCTGTCCCATGCCGAGTTTTTCCGGAGCGGCCTGGTACAAGTCCATCGCTTCCGGCAACACTTCTCGCAGAGCGGCTGACCGGCGTGCATCGGACGGATGTGTCGACAGGAATTCCATAGGTGTAGCACCTTCTTTCTGACCGGCGAAACGCTCCCAGAATTTTGGCGCTTCCGAAGGATCGTAGCCGGCCTTTGCCATCAGCATGATGCCGATGTGGTCTGCTTCCAGCTCATGCTTTCGGCTGTATGGAAGTGTCCCAAGGTACTTTGAGCCGGCATTGTAGGATGCCATCAGAACCTGTTGCGTTGTGTCTGATTTCTCACGAGTCATGAAGTCCATGGTCTTCTGCCCAAGATTCTGAGCAGTCTGGTGCGACATGCGTTCGCCGCCGTGACGAGCGATCGCGTGCGCGATTTCGTGCGACATCACAACAGCCAGTCCGGCTTCGCTCTGGCACACAGGCAGGATGCCGGTGTAGACAGCCACTTTTCCGCCGGGTAGGCAGAATGCGTTCTGTGTCGTCGCTTCAATGACATTGAAGTCCCACTGAAAGTCGGGACGGTCGGCCACAGCAGCGATTCGTTTTCCAACCCGCTGCACCATTTCTGTGGCCGCAGCGTTCTTTGTCACAGGCTCATCTTTCAACACTTCCGCATACGCGGTGAGCCCCATCGCGTTTTCTTTTTCTTCTGACATCACCAACAGTTGGCGACGTCCTGTCACAGGCGTGGTGCTGCATCCGATCGTAAAGACGACACCACCGACAAATCCGCCGAGACACAGCAGCAGGACTGCGCGAGAAAAGTAAGGCGCAGATCTTGATCGTTCAACGTCCATGTTGGCGACTCAATAAATCGAGTTGTGATTGATTCGTTCACGACGGGAATCCGCCGTACTTGGGCAGGTAAAATATCCGAAACCGCGGCTTTTCAGCAATGTCTGTCGTGGGTTTCGAGTCCCATCGCCGGGATGCTGCAGGCTCCACACAGGGCCATTCAGACAAGAATGCGGTCAGGCGAACACCGAACCGGCAACTATTGCCTGTTTGTGCCTGCAAACATGGCTCGGTGAAGCGGACTACGCTTCAGCGGCGGACCGCATCTTGTCCAGGCCCTGCTTCGCGACTTCCAGCGGATCCAGTTCCCAAAGGCCCGGCCGGAACAGTTCCAATGACAGGAAGCCGGAATACTTGATTTGCCGCAGAAGTTCACAATAGCGAGTGAGATCAATCGCACCATCGCCAGGCATGACACGATCAGGATCTCGCTGAGTATGCGGTGGCGGATCGGCTGGCGCATCGTTGAAATGCGACACCGCAATCTGTTCTGCAGTCAGCTTCGTGATTGATTCAATACCACCGCCGCCAACGTAGCAGTGAAACGGATCGAGAACGATGCAGGCAGCTGGGTGAGCACAGCCGTTCATGATTTCGATCGCGTCGTCGATGGTCTTCAGGTCTTCGACGAAGCCGAGATATTCGAACGCCGGACGAACGCCAAACTGAGATCCCAGTTCAAGCAATTCGCGATAGTGTTGTTTCCCGAGTTCGCGATCAGCGATGCCATGAGGTGGGCCGCACACAGCGAAAGGGGCTCCGACTGCAGCGGCTTGCTCCAGCTTCCGTTTGGCGGCATCCATTGCCGCCGTGTGTTCGTCACCAGCAGGCTGAAACCAGCTATGGATGTGGATGGTCGTTGGAACTTTCAGTCCGTGGTCATCGACGCATTTGCGCACGTCGGCGACAGTTCCGCCGGCCTCCACGTGAGCGTCAATGTCGTCGTGCCAAAGCTCAATCCCTGCGTATCCAGCTGCAGCGGCGACTTCGATCTTTCGAAGGATGGGCGTCGTCTTGATCGTGCTGGAATTCAGACTGTACAGAAATGTCATAGCGGGGGCCTTGATGATTGGGTGGGAAACAATTCGGCAGAGCGCACTTGCAGCAGTCCGCGGACTGCGACGAACCCGAAGGGGCGGAGCTTCCGTGGCTTACTGATCGAGATCCTTAACGGCTTTCGGCAGGTCTTTATCCACGATGCCTTTAACACCGCGGCCTTCTGACACGCGGTCTTTGACATCATACTGAGTGTCTTCATTGTCGATCTTCCAATACTCTTCAATCTGTTCGCGAGTGAGTGCCTGCAGCGGACGAATCAAGCGGAAGCCGACGCCACGAGCCGGGTCAGTGGTAAACCACCACGGGCTCTTGGGCAGGTTCGGATCGTACTCGCGCCACGCGACGGAGTCCGATGCCAGCCGAGCCGCACTCCGACATTGTGCCGCTTCGAATTCCCAGCTGCCACCGCGCAATGCACGTGGATCGAGGTTTGCTGTACGCACCCAGTCTTTTGAGGCGTTCGGAACCTTGTCGCTGACCTGATAGGTTTCGTATGAATCCAGCACCCATTCGGCAACGTTGCCATACATGTCATGCAGGCCCCAGGGGTTCGGCTTTTTCAGACCAACGTGGCGCTGGCCGCTTTCTTCTGTGTTGTCTTTGAACCACGCATAGTCACCTAGTTGCGCGGGGTCGTCACCGAAATGATAAGCCGTGGTGGTGCCAGCGCGACAGGCATATTCCCATTCGGCTTCCGTCGGCAGACGAAACTGTGAACCCGTTGTGCGAGACAACCACTTCGAAAACTGCTTGGCCGAATACTGCGTGATCGTCACAGCGGCCTGTTCGGGCTCTTCGCCGTATTCAAAGGTAAACTCGGCTTCGTACAGAACCGTTGGTGCCGTGATCGCATCAACTTCGTTTTCTTTGGTGACCTTTCGCAGGCCCTGCTGTTCGAACTTCTTGAACGCGTGATACAGCCCCATGAATTCTTTGTATTCAGACCATGTCACTTCGCAGCGAGCCATCCAGAACGGATCCACCGTGACCACGCGCTGTGGTCCTTCGATGGATTCGCGTCCCTTTTCGGCTTCCGGACTTCCCATGACGAATTCCCCACCAGGGATGGGCTCCATCCAGAACGATTCCTTGCTCTCCGGAAACTTCACTTCGTAAGCCACCATGAAGCCACCCTTGATCTCTACCGACCTGCCTTCCGCTGGCTTCTCTTTTGCAATCCCCGGCCCAGTCGCAAGGTCAGCACCGTGTGCTGTCTCAAGACCGCAAATCGTGAACAAAAACAAAGTGGGGACAACGAGAGACTTCATATGTACAGACTCAGAGGACGAATGTTTGGGACAGAGGATGGGCTGTGTCATTGTTGCGTGTCAACCAGCGCCGGACAACGTCGTTAAACCGTCAGACGGATTTTCACGAAAATCTACGGCTTTCAGTAACGATTGGTTAACAATTGGCCTGCATCCGGCGAAATCAGACAGTGGGTTCCCAACCTGGTTCGTAGTCTCGTTTCCAGAGTTTCTCTGCAGCCGGATTGTTGATGATATGCCCGTTGGCCGGATCGCAGTTCAACGTGTCGCCGGTGCGGTGAGCGATATTCCCCAAATGACACAGCAGCGTACTCTTGTGGCCGGTTTCTATTTCTGCATTCAGCATGGTGGGATCGTCGGCCCGGATTGCTGCTACGAAATTCGCGACGTGATCATCGTCAGCACGGGTTCCTGTGACGACTTCCTGCTGCTTGCCCTTTTCGTCGAACACACTGTAGCCCCAGCTGTCGATCTTCAGGCTGCCGGTTTCACCGTGAAAGCTGACGCCAAACGAACTGCCATCCATTCCCAGTCGGTTGCAGCTCAGGCACTCCCAGATAATTTGCCGGTCGCCTTCGAACTGAAACGACACCATATGAGTATCCGCGGTCTCCTGATCGTCGTCGAAGCGGTAGCGGCCACCGGACGAAACAACTCGCGTTGGATAGTCCACCTGCAATCCCCAGCGAGAAAGATCGATCGAATGAATGCCGTTGTTGCCGAGTTCTCCATTCCCATAGTGCCACGTCCAGTGCCAATTGTAAGGAAGTCGATTCGACGTGTACGGCTGCCGTGGTGCCGGTCCCTGCCACAAGTCGTAATCCAGATGCGGCGGTACCTCAATCTCATTGCCTTTGCCAATCGTGCCACGCAGATTTGCGTACCAACTGCGGCTATAGTAGACGCGACCAATCCGGCCTTCGTGCAGCAACGTCATGGCCTCGATGATCTTCTCCGCACTTCGACGCTGACTACCCATCTGCACGCAGCGTTTGTTCTTTCTGGCCGCAGCCACCACCATTTCACCTTCCCAGGGATTGTGGCTGCACGGCTTTTCGACATAGCAGTGCTTGCCGGCATTGCACGCCATGATTGCCGCCGGTGCATGCCAATGGTTCGGGGCGGCACACACCAAAACATCCACGTCCGGATCATCCAGAATGTCGCGAAAGTTGCCTGTAGTGACGATCTCATGATCGACCACTGCGCTCAATGATTTTCGGGCGGCGTTCAGGCGGTTGCTGTCAGTTTCGCACAGATACTTCACTTCAACGTTCGGCAGCGCAGCAAATGTTGTCGCCAGTGACATTCCACGGCTAAGCCCCATGACTCCCACGACAATTTTGTCCTGAGCGGATCTCGAAGCAGCAGCAACTGCTGCGTGAGCTGCAAGGCCACTGACGACAGATGTGGCTGTTGTGGCTGCGACAAATCCTCGTCGGGTTATCGAATCATTGCTGGTTTTGGATTGTTGCACGTCAGGCATGAATGAACTCCGGTGAGAAAGCTGGCGGGACTGCGCGAGATCATCGCGCACGCAGTAGATATTCGCCGGACACGTAGCGAAGGTCAAACAACTTGCAAAATTCAATCTGCAGCGGCGAAGAATCCAGGTCTCTGTGCCTCGCGGGCTGTGCCTCGGTCTCGTGACCCCGCACACTGATTGACCGCAGGTCTCAACGCCCGCGGCATCTCGGTTTTCGCATTGTATTGCGTTGCGTGCTTGCAGGCTCCGCTACATCGCGGTCTTGCTGGCTTCGCCTGCGACTTCCTGCACAAACTTTGGCACGGCGTAACCCGGAAGTCGCGTCGTCAGTTCTTTCACCAGCTGTATGCCCAGAGCAGTGTCGGCTTCGAAATGTGCGGCCCCCTGCACGCGATCCAGCTGATGCAGGTAATACGGCATCACCCCAATATTGACCAATCGGCGGCACAGCACTTCCAACGCTTCGACCGTGTCGTTGATGTTTCGCAGCAATACGGCTTGATTCAGGACAGGAATTCCCGCCTTAACAATCGCCTGCAACGCCTCGCGGCAATCCCCCACAATTTCGTTGCCGTGATTCGCATGCACCACCATCACTGCCTGGCAGCGCAGCGATGTAAAGAGAGTCAACAATCCCTGAGTCACACGAGCCGGCAATACAATCGGCAGACGAGTATGCAGCCGGATTCTCTCAACGTGTGAAATCGCATCGATCGCCTCGCACAGTACTTGCAGCCGATCATCGTTCAGGATCAGCGGATCACCGCCGCTTAAGATCACCTCGGTCAAGTTCGAGTCGTCCGCGATTTCGCGTAGCGCGGGCTGCCAGTCCTGCAGCTGCCGCGGTTCATCCTGATACGGATATTCGCGACGGAAACAATACCGGCAATGCACCGCACAGGCGCCTGTCGCAATCATCAGCGCCCGGCCATGATATTTCTGCAACAGCCCTGGGGCTCTGCGAGCTGCTGCATCCCCCACCGGGTCGGCAACAAAACCAGCAGTGACCTGGCGTTCGATTTCCGTTGGCAACACCTGCAGCAACAGCGGGTCCGACGGATCCCCGGGCTGCATCCGGTTCAGAAAACTCCTCGGCACCAGCGTTGCGAATGATTGGCCGGCTTCGTGATCCGCCGAGCCTAATGCAGTGGCGACGTCTGGCGTCAGGTTCAAAGCTGCCAGCAATTCCGCGGGTGAACGAATCGCTTCCGCCAGTTGCCGCTGCCACGAGACGGACGGAAATCCCCCGACCGAAACCGCCTCTGGTCCTGCTCCAGACGGCGCTTCGACGGTAAATTGTGGACCGCTGGGAAGATTTGAGCCGGGAAGAACCGACATCTGTGTTCACTCGGGGAAGGTTTTTTGTTACTCTTTCAGCCTGAAACGACCCATCTAATGCTTCGTCGAAAGCCTTCGGAATCAGGCTCCCTGGCAGAATGACTGCCCCGACGAACAACCACAACCATATCAAAAGAAAAGAACTCCACCAATGGCCTTACCCATTGAGAAGCACAAGAAGGGCAGCAAAATCCTGTACAACAACGAGCCATGGGAAATCGTCGATTACAACTTTGTCAAACCCGGCAAGGGGCAGGCACTCTATAAGTGCCGAATGAGAAACATGATCAAAGGCGGAATGCTGGACAAAACGTTCCGCAGTGGAGACAGCCTGGACGAAGCCGACGTCAGCCGCAACGACGGAACATATTCTTACCGCGATGGGGACTCGTACTACTTTCTGGATACAGAATCGTTTGAGCAGTATGCGCTGCCAGCGTCAGCGGTTGAAGGCGACATGCGTTTCCTGATGGAAGGCTCTGCGTTGCAAATGTTGTTCTTCAATGGACAGCTGATCAGCATCACGCCGCCGCAGCAGATCGTCATGGCCGTCAAGTACACAGAACCTGCTGCAAAAGGCGATACGGCCACAAACGTGACCAAAGCGGCACAGCTGGAATGCGGAGCTGAAGTTCAGGTGCCGTCGTTTATCAAAGAAGGTGATCGAGTCAGGATCGACGTAGAATCCGGTTCCTACATGGAGCGGGTTGTTTCGTAACAATGACAGCTGAGGCCATCGCAGCATATTTATGCTGCGACGGTCGGCCAGCATTTTTCTGCCACTCGTGCAAATGGAGTACAGCGATGGCCAGTGTTGAAATTGCGTTTACTATTACAGCGACCATTTTGTCTGTTTGGTCTGTGCAGTCGATCTTTCGAGAATCGACCTGACAGAATCTGACGGAATTCATTTAACCGGCCCGGTGCGCGAGTCACGTCCACACCCATTTCGTGATTTTACGCGCTGAAAAGCATCCATGTCTGCCCAATTCGACCATAACCGTAAACTGTATATCGAAACTGTCGGCTGCCAGATGAATATGCTGGACAGCGAACTGGTTGTCGCCGCTCTGCGAAAAGATGGCTACGAGCTGACGGATGATCCGAAGGCTGCGGACACTCTGCTGTTTAACACCTGCAGTGTTCGAGAACACGCTGAGCATAAAATCTACAGTTCCCTGGGAAGACTCAAATACGCCAAACGCAACGCACCGCACAAGGTGATTGGCGTGTTGGGCTGTATGGCACAAAAGGATCAGGATCTGATCTTTCAAAAAGCGCCGCACGTCGACATTGTTGTCGGAACCGGACAACTGGCGGAAATTCCGCGGCTGATTCGGGAGACTCGCGAATCAGCAAATCGCGTCCAGCAGAAAGCCGTTAGCCTGGGCCGCCGTGACGGCAGCGTGAAGGAAGTTTCGGGGAGTTTCCAAAGCTACGATCCACTGCGAGATCCGGAAATGCGACCGACGCCGTTTCAGGCGTTTGTTCGCATCATGATCGGTTGCGACAAGTTCTGCACCTATTGCGTTGTGCCAGCGACTCGTGGTCCGGAACAAAGTCGTTCCCCATCGGAGATCCTGCACGAAGTTCGTGTGCTGGCAGACCAGGGCGTCAAAGAAATCTGCATGCTGGGCCAGACCGTTAACAGCTACAAGTACTCAGAAGACGGCAGGCAACATCGGCTGTCCGACTTGATGTATGCGATCCAGCAGGTCGAGGGCATTGATCGGATTCGGTTCGTCACCAGTTTTCCCAAGGACATGACAGACGATCTGCTGCAGGCCGTCCGTGATTTATCAAAGGCCGTGCGTTACCTGCACGTGCCGCTGCAGCATGGTTGCAACGAGCAACTGAGGCTGATGAAACGTGGTTACACGGTAGAAGATTATCGCGAGATGATGGGGCGCATCAACGAAACGATTCCTGGTTGCAGTGTGTCGAGCGACTTTATCGTGGGATTCTGTGGAGAAACCGAGGAGGCTCACCAGAAGAGCATGGACTCGATTCGAGAGTTTCGATTCAAGAACAGCTTCATCTTCAAATACAGCGAACGCGGCGGTACCAAAGCGGCCGAACTGCTTCCAGACGACATCCCGGAGGATGTCAAGAAACGCCGGAACAATGAAATGCTGGATGTGCAAAATGCCATCAGCGAAGAAGGTAACGCTGATTTCATTGGAAGCCGGGTGTCGGTTTTGGTGGAAGGTCCCAGTAAGACGTCCGAAAAACGAGCGGCTCGCGGCGACGCGATCACAGTGCCTGGCGACCCACTGGCAACACAGTTGATGGGACGTTCAGAGTGCGACCGCATTGTGGTGTTTGACGGAAACCCGCGTCTGGCCGGTTCGACAGCGGAAATCGAAATTCTCGACTGCACAGGTACCACACTGATCGGTTCCATCGTGACACGCGAAGTACAGCACGGTTCCAACACTGTGCTGCCGATATTGTCGTAGGCGGCGGTATAATCGACCGTCTTAGTCAGGGGATTGTGTTGTCCATGGCACGTGCAGTCCTGCCCGCAACGGCACGCTGCTCACTTGTTCCGTTTCGTTTTCAAACGTTACCCAACACCTGGATGCTTTATGAACAACGAAGTTGAGACAGTGGGAGTCGCCGACGATGGCCCCAGCCCAACAGGGCTGATCATTTCCGGCCTGATTGTTGCCGCGTACGTGATTCTGTGGGCACTGGGCGGCAGTGATCTGTCTTCACTGCTTGCGATTCCGTACTTGCTGGCCCAGGTGGCCGTCATTTCCGTCGTCATTTGGCAGGCCTGCGATCCGTTTGCCGACGCCGCACAATGGATCGGCACAAAATTCAAGCTGCCAGGTTCCGTTCGAGGAGCCACACTGGACGCGATCGCGAGTTCGATGCCGGAACTCTTCAGCGGCATCTTTTTCGTGCTGGTGGCTGTCTCTGCAGTTGACCCGGCAGGCGCCGATCCCGCAGCCGCACGAGAGATCGCCGGAGCCGAAGGCTTCGGCTCAACAATTGCCACATGCGCTGGCAGCGCGGTGTACAACATGATTCTTATTCCCGCGTTCTGCGCGCTGGTGATTTCCTACACCAGAAAAGAACGCCCCACGATCGATGTTGAAGACGAAGTGATTTCACGCGATGGGATCTGGTTCGTGTGCTGTGAAATCCTGCTGGTCGTATTTCTGTTCCAGGAGACGATGATGTGGTGGATGGGCCTCATATTTATCGGACTGTATCTGGTTTACATCGGGCAGCTGTACACGGCGGCAAAGAACTACCAAAAGCGATCGGCAGCCTTCAAACCGTACTTCGACGAACACGGCCCCGACCAAAACGCGGGGACCGTGTTGAACGAATTAAAGGCCATCGGCGTGCGAGCCACAGCGGCACAGATCATGAAGGCTCAAACCGCGTATCAGGAAAATGGCTTGATCGACGACGAAGAAGACCTGGAAACATCCTCCGGCGTGTTTTTTGGTTATATAAAAGTCGCCCTGAACAAAACCTCCGTATGGGCAATTATTGGAGTTTCGACCGTCATTGCGGCAGTGGCCTGCTATTTTCTGGTTGACGCGACACTGGCAACGGCTCGAGTGTTGAATGTGAATCCGTTCTTTGTCGCGGTAATTCTGGCGGCCGCGGCGTCTTCGGTGCCGGATACGTTTCTCGCCATCGGAGCAGCCCGTCGCGGCGACGACTCGGGCGCTGTTTCGAATGCGTTTGGCTCCAATATTTTCGACATCTGCATCTGCCTGTCGATTCCGCTGCTTGTCAATTCGTACCTGACCGGCTGGGCACCTGTCACATTGCTGCAAGACGGGAAACCGATCGCGGGCCTTGTCGGACTTCGAATTCTGCTGGTCGTGCTGACGATCATTAATCTGGCGATCATGTGGCAAAATCGCCAGATCACTCGCAACAAAGCCTTCGTGATGTGCGGACTGTACGTCATCTTCATCGCATACGCCGTCCTGGAATCCCAGGGCATGCTGTTCTAAAACGGGACGGACCGCAGCCGATGCGAGCTAATGCTCGGAAACGCTCCGTCGTCGCTCCGGGTAGTTGCCGATGCGATAGACGGCGTGAATGTTTTAGGGGCGGTTATTCACCCGTCGGTGGCTCAGGCTTCAGCGGCAGCATGGCCAGGATTCCAGCGAAGGCCATAATCATCACATGAACCATGTTCGCACGTTTTGACAACGTGTGAAGCCGTTCAAAATCAACACCACGCGTTTTTCCTGCCGGGACAATCAACGTCTCCAGGGGCTGATAGATCAGCCGGTGATCCAGCGTGATCAGCAAACTGGAAATCATCACCAGCACAAGCACAAACAGAAACGTTGCACGTCGATTCTGCGGCGCCGTTCGCCAGACAACGACACCTGCCAGAGCACAGGCGATGTGGCAGCCGAAACCGAAACGGTAGTACAGCGGAAAGCGAATGACTGCCAGTTGATCGCGGGTCTGTAGGTCAAAGAATGGCGACATCTGTTCAGCAACGCTTGTCACGACGTACAACACGGCCGCTCCGACCCACACCGCTAATGTGAATCGCAGTATTATCACTGAAAAGGTAAAGAGTTTTCCGGGAGGCTCAGGCATCGTCAGTTTGGGACAGATAAAACGAGTTCGTGACAACGTATCGTACACCAGTTTTCGTGTTCCGCGGGAAGCTTACAAAATCAGCATCGCGTCACCATAGCTGTAGAAACGATATCGCTCGGCAACAGCCTGACGATAAGCTTCCATGGTCAAATCATACCCCACGAGTGCCGCCACCAAAACGATTAGTGTGGATCCCGGCAGATGAAAGTTCGTCAGCAACTGATCAACCACGTTAAAGCGAAAACCCGGTGTAATGAAGATATCCGTTGATCCCTGCCATGCCGTCAGATCCTGTTGCTGTGCGGCAGCCTCCAGAGTGCGGACGCTGGTGGTTCCCACAGCGACGATTTTTTGACCAGCGGCTTTCGTGGCATTGATCGCTTCGGCAGATTCCTGAGTAATTCGGCACCATTCGGAATGCATCCGATGCTCTGACAAACGTTGACTACTGACCGGACGAAACGTGCCAATGCCGACATGTAACGTGACTTCACTGGAAGAAATTCCGTGTTGAACACAGTCCGCCATGAGCTCGGGAGTAAAATGCAGGCCGGCGGTTGGAGCCGCAATGGCGCCAGGTTCCTGAGCGAACATCGTTTGGTAGCGATCGCGGTCCTCTTCGTCTGCCACCTTTCTCTTGATGTATGGAGGCAACGGCAGCGTGCCGAAGTGGTCCAGCAGTTCGACGGCCGATGCCTTACGATCCGGCCGCACAATCCAACTGCCATCTTCCTGCTGCCGAATCAGCTGCAATTCCATTGTTTGGTCCCCGGAGGCAAGCCCTTGAGTCGCGGCTTGAGCCTCACTCGCTGGAACCAGTGCCAGCGATTCGCCCGGAAGTAACCGTCCACGGGTTTGCCCGGTGATTCGCCAGTTTCCGTCATCCTGTTCGTCCAGAAACAGCCCTTCCCACTTGCCTTTCGTCGAAGTTCGGAATCCGAACAAACGAGCAGGGAGAACTTTCGTATTGTTAAATACCAACCGATCGTGGACAGACAACATCTGGGGAAGATCGCGGATCTGGCAGTGCTCGATCTGACCGGAATCTCGGCGCACGACCATCAAACGAGAATCGTCCCGACGAACCGTGGGACGGGAAGCAATCAGGTCGTCAGGCAGTTCGTACTGCCAGGCGGAAATGTCATCAAGATCAGGAGTAACCATAACCTGCTTTTTTCGATACAACGTGCCAGGACCGCCACTCAGGACTATACCCCCAAGGGCTTCGGCCGCAGCTTAACAACAACTCCGAAATCTTCGAACCGGATCATTCACCAAGCCCGAGAATCATGAAGTGAACGACGGACATCCACGCAATCCCACCGTCACATTCTGCATCACCGAACTGGATATCGGCGGCGCAGAAAAGGCGATGGTGCGCATCGCCCGCGGATTATGTTCTACTGGCTGGAACGTGCGCGTCATCAGCCTGCGAGATGCAGGGCCGCTGGCCGCCGAGTTGCTGGCCGCTGGGATCCCCGTGACGGCATTGAATTGCGGAGGTTTCGGAGATGTACGTACGTTCTTTCGACTGCGGCGGGAACTAAAGGCGAATCCTGCCGACGTGCTGATGTGCTTTCTGCATCAGGCCAACATCTACGGCCGATTGGCCGCGAGATTCACAGGCGGACCAATTGTGGCTTCCGGTATTCGGGTGGCTGATCGTCGTAAGTGGGTTGTGCTGACCGACCGTATCACGCGTTGTTGTGCTGCTCAGTACATCGCGGTCAGCCAGCATGTTGCAGACATTCATGCCGAACTTTGCGGGATTCCGCCGGCCAAAATCTGTTCGATTCCGAACGGTGTCGATGTTCCTGACGCGACTGAATTGCCAGGCAAGAACAGTCGTCCAACGCACGTGCTGCTGACTGTCGGACGGCTGACACCGCAGAAAAACCCACAGTGTCTGCTCGACGCATTTTGTGAGTTGCCGAACGATATCCGGTCCCAATCAACGTTAAAGTTCGTCGGTGATGGTCCGTTGAGATCTGAGCTGAAGGCCGCGATTCAACGGAGATCCCTCGAAGACCGAGTGCAGCTGCTGGGGCACAGCGATGAGGTTCCCGATTTGATGCGGCAAGCCACTCTGCTGGTCCTGTCGTCGCTTTGGGAAGGGATGCCGAACGTCGTGTTGGAAGCGATGGCCAACGGGCTGCCAGTGGTCGCCAGCGATGTTGATGGCGTCCGAGAACTCATCGAGCACGAAGTCACTGGCTGGCTTGTGCCCCCGGCGGACTCGTCGGCTTTGGCAATCACACTCGCGTCTGCTCTGTCTGACTCAAAACAGCGGCAGGCGATCGCGGATTCTGCGCAAATCCTTGTTGCTGAAGCATTTACGTGGACCTCTGTCGTCGGCGAATACGACCGCGTCCTGAGGTCGCTGCTTCCCCGCTGACTTGTTGGCACCGCCTGCCGAAGGCGAATCTGAAAATCGTCAGATTCACCGATCCCTTTGCACAGTAACGACCTGCGCTCAATCGACCCGTTCCGAAGACCGCGGTTCATGCAGGGTCGGCTTGACGATTTCTCAGAGTCCGTTAGATTGTGGTCAGTGGTGGTTTGTGGGGGAAAGTGGGGAACACTTCCCGGGGCCATAAAGTGTTTGTAAAGAACGCTTTACAACTTAAATGCGACGGAACGTGAACAGAAATGGCACTGACCGGGACATTCGAACGAACCATCGATGACAAGTTTCGGCTTGCCGTTCCCAAAGCTCACAAGGACGCTTACGGAGTCAAGGAAACAGATGAACTCTTTCTTGCTCCGGGCAACGAAGGCTGCCTGTCAGTTTACTCATCGGAAGGATTCGACCGTTTTGCTAACCGGCTTGCCAAAGTCTCGCCTGGGCGAGCCAACGTCCGCAACTTTCTTCGTTTGTTCTACGCCCGCGCTGAGCGTGTTGTGTTGGACAAGCAGAACCGCATCCGCATTCCCGACCGGCTCATGTTGCACGCCGGACTAAAACGCGACGTTGTGATTGTCGGCGTGAATGACCACGCCGAGATTTGGGATAAACTCACCTGGGAGCAATTTCTGTCCGCAAACTCTACGCAATTCGACGATTTGACAACGGAAGCACTCGACAGTTTTCTGCCTGAGCCGCCCATGGATGGGTGATCGTCGGCAACTGAGAGCTGTGGAGTGTCAATTCTATTGAGGCATCTACCGCAGTCTTTCACCGGGCTTCGCGGAGAAGTGACAGCAGCAAGGATGCTGCTGTCTCGTCACACTGTCCCTTCGGGGGCAATCAGCCGTTCGTTCCGTTGACCGCATGGATGCGGTAGGAACGAACGGCTGATTGTGTGTCGACGACCTACTGCCGGAATTGTTGCTGTCGAATATCGCTCACTCGCC
>CALFOL010000819.1 GCA_937919915.1 uncultured Planctomycetaceae bacterium | reverse complement strand
ACACCAGCCGGAAGCCAGGAGCGTCACTCCCGCTGCAATTCCCGCATAAGCCAAATCGCCTTCGAACATTAGTTTAGTGAACTCCGTGATCCGGTGCGTGTTCCGCCCCGTTGAGTGAGACAAGTGAATAAAAAGACAGCGTTATGTGACACGCCGATTTCATTTATACGCTGCCGGTGCTCCAGGCAAGTCGTTTCGCGGCAGATCAGCGAAAATGCTGTTGAGTGCTGACACCCGCCTCAGAAGCCCGGTTCGCGTGCAAAGTGTCAATTGTCAGGAAAGTGAGATTGAGAGATGAGTCAGGCGACCCAGGAAAATGAGCTCCGCCAAAATCAGGGAGCCGTGGAAAAGTGGCTGGTAGTGATTCTGTTATGTCTGTTTCCACCGCTTCTGTTGTTTGGTTTCTTCATCGTGAACCCGCGAGAAGAAGTCGTTGTGCTGCGCTTCGGTAAGTTTGTGACCACGCTGAAGCGGCAGGGAATCTGCTGGATTCATCCGGTCGGACGAGCTCTGCACCGCATCACAACGCGTGACATGACATTGGACATTCATACCACAACGGTCCTGGAACGGAATGGAAATCCGATTCAGATCAGTGCCGTTGTCGTGTATCGGGTCGAAGATGTTTACAAGGCGGCACTTGAGGTCGACAGTTATCGCCAGTTCATCGAAGACCAGGCCGGTGCTGTCGTCAAACGCTGCAGTTCGCAGTTTCCGTACGAATCGTCGGATCACAGCGAACCGTGTCTGAAGTTGGAAAATGACGAAGTCACACAGGCGTTCGTCACGGAATTGCAGGTAGCCGTCAATCCTGCCGGCATTCGAGTGTTGGGTGTGCGTCTGAACGATCTCACCTACGCTCCCGAGATTGCTCAGTCAATGCTGATGCGACAACAGGCAATGGCGTTGATCGATGCTCGCAAAACGATTGTCGAAGGCGCTGTTGAAATTGTTCGTGATGCTGTCGACCAGTTGGCGGCTGCCAACCTGCAGATGTCAGACGGCCAGCGTGAGTCGCTGATCTCGAACCTGCTGGTGGTCATCTGCAGCGGTGAGCGTCCTCAGCCGGTCATGCAGATTCAGTCGAGCCGATCGTAAGCAAATCGCTTGTGAGGGCTGGCGTTGGTGAAGTACACTCACCGCCAGCCCTTTTTTGCTGCGCGGCAGGTACCGCCCCTTCACCTCATTGTCCCCGTGTCGGTCAGCCCTTGAGATCAATCTTCCTCATTTCCGCTTTGTTGACGACAGCGACCGTTGCCGCCGATCCGCGCGATTTATTCATGGCGCAACTGGTGTCCGGGGTAACGGCAGCAACGGTGCGTGTGGATAGCGCCAGCGAACTGTCTTCCGGAGTCATCATTTCGCGTGAGGGCTACGTGCTGACGGTGGCTCACGGATTGAGTGAAAACGAATTGCAGGTCACCGTCAAATTCTCAGACGGGACCAGTGCGAAAGCGGACGTTGTTTACCGGAATAGCAAACGCGATGTTGCATTGCTGAGGGTTGTCGATGCCAGCCAGCGAAAATTCGTCGCCGTTTCGTTGGGGACGAAAAAAGTCACTGATAACGCGACGGTTCTGGCGTTCGGTTATCCGGCTCGCGAAAAGCAGACAGCAACTCCCGTCGTCCGTCTGGGGAAGCTGACTGGCAGCTACGCAAAAAATATCCGCAGCAGCTGTGTGTTGACGGCTGGCGATTCTGGTGGTCCGCTGGTGTCGACTGGTGGTGAGCTGTTGGGAATTCACCAGCGGATCGGCGTCGATCGCACAACGAACCTGCATCTGAGTATCGATGAATGTTGTGCAGCACTGCTCGATTCGATCGATCTCAGACAGCTTCCATTATTGGGGTGGCCGTCAAAATCTCCGGGTCAGCTTTCTGTCATGGCGAAGGATATTTGGCAACACCGTGCGGTTGAGATTCTTAAAGCGAAGCATCAGGTGACGGCATGGGGCACTGTGATGAATTCACACACCGTGGTCACAAAACTCAGCCTGCTGAAGCCAAATACGAAATTCCAGGTGCGCACACTGAACGGCGATATGCACGCCTGTGAACTCGTTGCCGAAAATCGTTCGGTCGACATCGCAGTGCTGCTATTGTCGGTGGCCATCGATGTTGAGTCGATCGGTCTGGATGCATCGGCCCGTTTACGGATCGGGCACCTGGTCTACGGTAACGAGGCCGGTGAGCCAGGAATTATCGCACGCATCGATCACACAGAACCTGCGGCTCGCCCCCGACTGGGCTGTACATTGAAATCTGTGAACGATGGACTGGTGATCGAACAGGTGTCTCCGGACAGCGCAGCGGCGGACGGCAGCCTGCAGCCCACCGATGAGCTGCGAGTATTGTCCAGTGCGAAGACGCTGCAGCTGGCGGACGTTGCGGTGGCGGTGGAGCAGCATCAACCCGGTGACTGGGTACAGTTCCTCTTCCGGCGTGCGGGTGTTGACCAGACGTCGTTCGGTCAGCTGCGGCATGAACCATCTGAAATGCTGGATCGATCGGAATTTCTGGATGGTCGGTCGGGGGAGCTTAGCCTTCGCCGCAGTTCTTTCTCGCACACACTGCAGCACGACTTGCCACTGACACCCCAGCAAATGGGCGGCCCGCTTTTGTCCGCGGAAGGCAAAGTGATCGGCGTCAACATCGCCCGCCGCGCCCGTGAGGCGGTGCTGGCGATACCGATTGAAGTTCTGCTGAGTACCTGCCCGGAAATCAGCCGCTAGTGAGCGTTAGTGACTGGGGCGTCCAGCCGCAGTCTATTTGCTGAACGAAGACTGAGGCTGGAAACCTCAGTCACAGAGCTGCAGGTTTTCTCACGTTTCGGTAGACTCCGCCTCGAAAGAACCGTTCGTTCTTCCAATTCCCCCTTCTCACGCATCAAATCTCTCACCATGGCCAATCCGGAAGTCTTCGACGAATCATCAACAGCCAACATCATCGCTGAACAACTGGCGATTTCGGTTCGTCAGGTCGAAGCCACGATTCGACTGTTGAACGATGGAAACACGATCCCGTTTATCGCTCGCTATCGTAAAGAGGCGACCGGCGAACTCGACGAAAAACAGCTGCGAGCGATCGAAGACGCCATGAACAAGGCTCGGGAACTGTTCGACCGACGTAAGGCCATCCTGAAGTCGATTCAGGAACAGGGCCTGCTGACCGATGCACTGCGCCAGCAGATCATGGCTTGCGTGGATCGTCATACGCTGGAAAGCATCTACCTGCCGTTCAAGCCTAAACGAAAAACTCGCGGCAGCGTGGCTCGCGAGAAAGGACTGCAGCCTCTGGCAGACGTGTTGCTGCAACAAAAGCCGCTTCGAGAATCCGCTGACCAGTTGCTGCAGAAATTCGTCAGCGCCGAGAAAGGTGTCGCGGATAAAGACGAAGCTCTGGCCGGCGCCTGCGACATCGTGGCCGAAACATGGGCCGAAGATGCAGAGCTGCGGCAATGGGTATACGAGCGGGCTCAACGCGGGCAGATTAAGTCTGTCGTAAAACGTGGCAAAAAGGCGGACGGCGAACGTTTCGAAAGTTACTTCGACCACAACGAACGCGTCGATCGCATCCCGTCACATCGGTTTCTGGCGATGAAGCGTGGTGAAGCAGAAGGTATTCTTCGCGTCGAAATTGATCCGGACGAAGACTACGTGCTTCCACGGCTTGAGCAACGACTGATCAACAATCAGCAGTTCGAATTCGCCGCTCAACTGAAAGACACCACCGTCGACTGCTACAAACGCCTGCTGCGTCCGGCTGCCGAATCAACACTCATGCAGCAATTGAAGGCGACCGCCGACACGGAAGCGATTGCTGTGTTTGCCAGCAATCTGCGCGAACTGCTGCTGGCGGCTCCGGCTGGCCCGCAGGTCACGATCGGTATCGATCCCGGTTTTCGCACCGGCTGCAAAGTGGCAGTGGTCGATGAGACTGGAAAATTTCTGGAAAACACCACGATCTATCCAACGCCTCCCCGCAGTGACACCGCTGCCGCATCGGCCGCACTGTTGAAATTGATCAAGCGTCATAACGCCACCATGATCGCAATCGGAAACGGAACGGCGTCGCGGGAAACGGACGCCTTCGTTGGACAGATGTTCAAAGATCACGATCTGCAGTTGACCAAAGTGATGGTCAGTGAATCCGGAGCCTCTATTTATTCGGCCAGCGAACTGGCCAGCGAGGAGTTTCCTGATCTCGACTTAACAGTTCGCGGAGCCATCAGTATTGCTCACCGACTACAGGACCCGCTGGCCGAACTTGTGAAGATTGATCCGCAATCCATTGGCGTGGGGCAGTATCAGCACGACGTCAATCAGGCTCAGCTGAAGAAAGCGTTAGAGCGTGAAGTCGAATCCTGCGTGAATTCCGTTGGCGTCGATGTCAACATGGCCAGCGCTCCGTTGTTAGCTCATGTGGCGGGCATCGGTCCCGGGCTGGCGAAAAACATCGTGGCCTATCGTGACGAAACAGGTGCGTTTACGAATCGTAAACAGCTGTTGAAGGTGCCTAAACTGGGGCCCAAAGCGTTCGAACAGGCGGCGGGATTTCTGCGCATCCGGTCGGGGGCTGAGCCTTTAGATAATTCCGGAGTGCACCCGGAAAGCTACTCTGTCGTGTCACAGATGGCCAGCAGGCTGGGCGTCAAAACGCACGAATTGATCGGACAGCAATCACTGGTCAACAAGCTGAGTGCAGCGGACTTCGTCGGTAAAAAGGCGGGAGCCCTGACTGTTCGCGACATCCTTGCGGAACTGATGAGTCCTGGGCGAGATCCTCGATCAGAATTCAAAGTGGTGTCGTTCGCGGAGAACGTACAGTCGATGTCGGACCTGCAGATTGGCATGAAGCTGGACGGCGTCGTTACCAATGTTACAAACTTTGGCGCGTTCGTTGACATCGGCGTCCACCAGGACGGGTTGATTCATATTTCGCAACTGGCCGATCACTTTGTGAAAGACCCGGCTCAGGAAGTCCGCGTCGGCGACATTGTGAAAGTCACGGTGATGGAAGTGGATGAACAGCGCAAACGGATTAGCCTGTCCCGGAAGTCTGAGCACGCTGGGTAGACGCTGGTTTCGGTTGCCGAATAGACAGTCATCGTTGAATGTCTTTTGAATCGTGTTTGTTGACAACTGGATGAAGCAAGCGAGTTGTTTGCTCTACGAAATGTCGGCAAGTGGTGAGTTGGATGCTCGGCCATTGCGGTACAGCAGCACTGCCGCCACCGCTACGGGAACTGTCGCATACAGCAGCCACGTCGCTGGCAAATGCTGGTGTTCTGATACGCCGATCCCCCAGCTCGTTAGCTGTTTTTCGTATTCAGATACCGTCACCAGAAATCCGTTGTGCAGTAAGTGCAGCAACATTCCGGGGAACACACTTCCTGATCGCTCGTAGACGATCCCCAGCACAATCCCCATCAGAGTGCTCGGCAGAAGGCGCTCAAACAGCAGCGCGTCTTTCACGATCACGTGAAACAATCCAAATAGTACTCCCGCACACAGAATTGAGAGTGCGGCTGATGTTCGTTGCCGAATCGCATTCTGCAGGAACCCGCGAAAGAAAAATTCTTCGCAGATCGCTGGCGCCACCGCAAGGGCAAACAGCTTCACCCATAACGGAACCTCTGTCAGATTCAATTTGAAGGTGGCGAATAGCTTCTTCAGGAATTCAATGCGTTCGTCCGTCAGCATCGAAACTTCCAATTCGTAAATGAACGTCCAGAGCGACCCGCCCAGCAGCACCGCCACCAGCCACATCGACCAGCTCGGAAGGTGGAATGAAAAACCGCTGCAAAAACGTACGCGAGCAACCGCTGCCACGATCATCGGAACGGCCATAAACAGAATGACGGAAGTGAATCCCGCAGCCAGTAGTTGATTGCTAAGCGTTGTGTTCAGCCGAGACGGGATCGATCCCAGCACGATGAACAAAGAAAACACGATCGCCAGACAGCACATGGCGACAGAAATCGGAGCGGCTGAAGTTGCGATGGCAGGCCGCTTCAAGAGTTCCGTCCATGTACCGCCACTGCCATACAGGACTGCATCAGAACCGAAGATCCTTGCTGCGATTGCCAAAGCAAACACGCCATACAGTGCTGTCGAAATCAACACGATGGCGAACATCAACACGTTCACATTGCCCAGCAGCAGGTCGCGGCCCATCAGCACCGTATTCACCAGCGGGCAGACAGCCAGCGGTCCGTTGATTTTTAGATCCGGCATCAGGCTAAAGACACCAGGCGTCAACGAGATCAGCATCAGCGGAATCAGATAGGCCTGAGCCTCTTTAAAGCTGCGAGCAACGCTGGTGATGCTCAGCAGCACAGCGGAGAAGAATGCAGCAAACACCACCATCAAGATGACGACCTGAAAGATCATCGTAAATCCGACGTTGCCCAGCAGTGTGCCTTCAAGTCCCAAAGCAAACAACGTGGCGAACATCGACACAAGATTCATCGACGCGGTCAACAAAGCCACAGTCAATACCGCCAGGAATTTTCCAGCCAGTAATGTCATGCGCGGAACCGGAGACGCAATCAGAATCTCCATCGTCCCGCGTTCGCGTTCTCCGGCGGTCAGATCGATCGCCGGATACACCGCGCCGGTCATTGTCATCAGGACCAGTGCCAAAGGAATGAACGTAATCAGTGGTGAAGGGCCCGTGCTGCGAGCTGCCAGGAGGGTCGATGCAATCGTTGCCGGCTTGTCGAGCGGCAGGTCATTCAGCCGCAGCAAACGATTCGTATAATCCTCGTTGAGTGCCTCCAGGCACTCGGTGATTTCCAGGAAAGCGCGCTTGCCCACGGCGGATTTTTCCGCTCGAATAAATTCCCAGCGGAAGTACGACGTGCCGCCGCCGTTGTTCACCTGCGTTTGTTGATCACCAACCACACGTACAGCCAGATCTGCGTAGCCGTCGGCAACCTGTTGCTCAAGTGTCTCGCCCGGCTTCGCCCGGTTCAGGAAATACATCTGGTACTTCAATGGCTGGGCGGCCCCAAGAGCTGAGGGATTGTCCGAATCCGCTGGCTGAAACAGCAGCGTCTTCTGCGGATCTGCCTGGACACGCAGTTGATTTCCATAACCGACTTGAGTTGCAAAGATCGCGTCATCGGCTTCCGATTCGAAGCAGACATGAGCTTCGATGTTGTCCAGCGAAATATTACTGAGCACGCCTTTGCGCATGATTACCCCCAGCAGGGGGTAGACCAGCAACGGCATCAGCACCAGCGTAATCACCGTTCGCCGATCCCGCAGAATCTCACGCAGTTCTTTTCTGGCCAGTCGCCACGTCCGGCTGGTCGATTCCGGCGTCGGCGTGATAATGGTCGAACGGTCACTCATGACTGGGCTCCGACCGCTGAATCAGACTTCAGTAAATTGATGAACATCGTCGTCAGTAAAGTTTCACCGGTCTGTTGTTGGAGTTCCTTAAGCGTTCCCAGATGCTTGAGCGTTCCTTCATGCAGCAGGCCAAAGCGGCCGGCAAAACGTTCCGCTTCGTCCAGTCGATGCGTGCAGATAATCACAGCCTTGCCTTCCGTGCGGAGATGCTGAATGTACTCGAACACCACTTGGCTGCCGACGATGTCCAGGCCGCGCGTCGGTTCGTCGAGCAGCATCACCGGTGGGTCATGTATGAGTGCCCGTGCCAGGTTGATGCGTTGTTTCTGACCAGTACTGAGCACTCCACAGCGTCGATCCAGGTACGATTCGAAGTCCAGCAGCCGGGACAGATCAGCAATGCGTTGTTGAGCGAGCTTCGGATCAATGTCGTAGAGGTCGGCGACAAACAACAGCATTTCACGCGGGCTTAACCACTGATACACTCCCACACTGGTGGAGACAAAGCCGACTCGACGTTTGATTTCGTCCGGGTACGCAGCCACAGAGACGTTGTCGATTCGCGAGTCTCCCGATGACGGTCGCAACAATCCCAGCATCATACGCAGAGTCGTCGTTTTTCCGGCGCCGTTGGGGCCCAGCAATCCAAAGACCTCGCCACGTTCCACACGGAACGAAACGTCATTCACCGCCATCACCGGTTGTTGGTTCGGCCCCGGGAAGTGTCGGCTCAATTTGTCGACTTCAATCACAAATCGGCTCGCGTGAAAGTCCTGTTGAGTAAAACGGAGCCCTTGCCCCGATGACAGGGTAGCAGGAAACTCCGGTTTCGTCTGGCTGCTTCAAATAGCGACGCTGTCACAGTCAGTTACGCAGTAAACGGGAGATTCGCTGGAATGTTACTGTCGTGCGATGAAATTGCAGCCAATTCCGGACAGAATACGAAGGCAGACGCATCGCTCAACTTTTTCCCTCCACAAACCACTGTCTCTCAACATGCAAAATCGCTCTCTAAAAGTCGCCATTATCGGCGGCGGAATGTTCTTCGAAGACATCATCGGACAAACGTTCAAGGACTTCATTCGTGGCGGTATCGCCGGCTCGCTGAACAGTATCGGCATGAGCCATCTGGCGTCTGCTGTCGCTGACGTGGAGATCCACGTTTGCGCTGTCGGAACGCGCAGCAAGGCGTCCGGGACGGCCGACAAGATCGTCAACTGGTTTGCTGAGGACTTTCCCGAGCATCCCATCGAAGCCTGCTATGGCGATGCCGTTTGGCGTGACATTCTGGAACGCCACAAACCAGACGTGCTGTTTGTGGCAACGCCGGACAATGTTCATACGCAGCCGATCCTGGATGCTCTCGCAGCCGGCGTGGATGTCATCACAGAAAAGCCGCTGTGCCTGACGACCACGGAAGCAGACCAGATCATCAGTCGCGCCGAGGCGACCGGTCGCATTATCGCTGTGGACATGCACAAAAGATACGATCCATTCGTTCGCGAAATGATGCTGAAGGCGCCTCAGCAATACGGAACAATCAACCGTGTACGCGCCGTGCTCGAAGAACCGCTGGAAGTCAGCACGGAGATTTTTGCGTGGGCTGAGCAAAGCAATCCGTTTGCCTATGTCGGATGTCACTGGCTGGATGTGGTGCATCACTATCTGAAGGTGAAACCAGTGTCAGTGTTTGCTACTGGGCAAAAGGATCTGCTGCTGAACTGGGACAAGCATCACGTCGAAATCGCTCGTCGTCGTGGAGTCGATCCGTCAACATTCAAGCGTCAGACATCCATCAACACGTGGGACAGCATTGACGTGGCAGTGACGTACGACAACGGCATGCGCGGCGACTACAACAACAACTGGATCAACCCGGCCGAATTTGAAGGCGCAGTGAATCAGGAAATCGAACTGTACGGAATCTATGGCCGAGGAATGGTGGATCAGCAGGAACGCGGTTATCGCGAGGCCATCATCGGCGACGGTTCGCGGACTCGAAACCCATCCTTCGGCGGCCGGATTCGCCACCACGGCGGCGAATTGGAAATCTTCGGCTACGGCAAAGCGTCTATCGCGGCAGGACTGCTGGCGATTATTCGGCGGCGAATTCTGGGTGAGTCCCTGGAAACGCTGGAGGAAACATATCCGTCGGCAGCCAGTCAGCGTGACATTGTGCAGGTGATTGAAGCGGCTACAGCTGTGGCCGAAGCAAACTACCAAACACTACAGGCTGGCCAGGGCACGCCGGTGACCGCCGTGCTGACGGCGTCTGGTTTCGACTTGATTCGCCCGTAGCTGCGATAACCAGTGGGTGGGCTCCACAGCCTGGCCACGGTGCCGCAAATCCCCCAGAGTACGCGTTAAACAAGGGGGTTTGCGTCCCTGGGGAGGATGTTTCGGCATTGTGCATTCTCAATTTTTCCAAGTGTGGAGCTACGCTTTACCAGAATTTTGGTGTACGTTGCGCAGATGGATGTTGGCCACGACGTAGTGGCTTGCAACAAAGCACATGGATTTCGGTTGATGGAATTGTCAACCCGCTTTGTTGCTCAGAGGGATCAGTTGAGCTCGCGCTTGACACTATCGGAATGGACTCCGAGAAAGGACTCTGCGATGGAGCACTCATCACCCGCTCCGTACCTGGTGAATGGAATTCGCCACCTGCTCGACAGTGTAAAAACTGAGAGTGCCCCGATGTCGTCGGGGTTGAATGGCGTGATCTGCGGCGAAACGAAACTCATCGGTTTCCACAAAAATCGCGTTCACTACACCGGCCAGGACGTCGAAGATCTTTGCGACGAAGGTTCGTTTGAGGCGGTCATGTTGCTGCTGATGAATGGCGAATCAACCAATCTGGAAGAGCTTGCCGACTGCAGTTCGCTGCTGTCAGATGCCGCGGTGATCGATCAACCCGTCGCTGACACCATCGCAACCATGCCATTGCAGACGCGTCCGCTGGATTTGTTTCCGCTGTCGATTTCGCTGCTGTCCTGCTTCGACCCGACGCCGTTCGATCGCACGCTGGCTGCGTCACGATCTCAGTTCTGGCGAGTCATGGCGCAGTTGCCAGTGTTGTTTCATGTCGCGTTCGGCGGCAGGATCCAGGACGGACGTGCATTCAGTGCCGCGAACTCGGCTTCGATGTCTTACGCCGGGCGTCTGTTGCAGATTCTTCGGGACGATAACTCTGCTCCGACGCCCGAAGAAGAGCATGCGATGAATGTCGTGCTGATCTGTGAGTGCATTACAGACATGCGACCAGCCTGTTTTTTGGCACGGAGCTTCGGCAGCACCGTCAACGATACCGTCGCCGGACTCAAAGCGGCATCAGCGATGTTTGTATCGCAGTTGCGTAATGATCCATTTGCCTGGTCGGGTGAGCTCCTGCGGGGCTTCAGATCTGCCGACCACGCAGAAAAATGGTGGTTGTCCAGAACTCCACGCACGATGCCATTCGGATTTCTAAGCGAACGCCCGGAACTGAGAACGAAGATTCTGCAGGCGCAATGTCGAGAACTGCTGGACAGCGTTCCGGCCATGGTGATGGAGACTTCAGCGACAAACCTGGAGGCTTTACTGGCCAAAGAACAGCTTTATCCGACGACAGACTGGGCGGCGGCTCGCGTTCTGACGTTGCTGCGAGTACCTGAGGACCGCGTTTCTCTTGCAATTGGGATTGCCAGACTGGTTGGCTGGGCCGCTCAGACAATCGAACAACACACCTCTGGAATTCCATTGCTGCCCGGCCTACGCTACGCAGGCGACGAATAACGGGCTGTCGTGACTGGGGCTTCCAGCCGCAGTCGTTGTTCTGCAAATAGACTGCGGCTGGAAGCCCCGGTCACAGCCGTAATATCTTCAATCCCGGACACTCACAACAATCCAATGTCTCACGCGTTTCAACAGTGTATCCATCCTGACTGTCAGGCCACGTTCGACCTCCGCCAGATCCTGACGGCGTGTCCGACCTGTGGCAGTCTGCTGGACATTCAATACAACTGGGACGAAGTCGCTGTTCCCAAATCATTGAAGGAGTTTGAGAAACGCTGGTCGACTCGGCTGAACCCCCTGGACTTCAGCGGCGTCTGGCGATTTCGTGAATTGCTGTCGTTTCCGAAAGACGAAGAGATCGTCACCATCGGAGAAGGACAGACGATCCTGCAAAAAAATGATCGCCTGGCGTCTCATGTGGGCATGAACCCTGGCACGCTGTTTTTGCAGTACGAAGGTCAGAACCCGTCGGGCAGTTTTAAGGACAACGGCATGACCGCCGCGTCCACTCACGCAAGGATGGTAGGAGCGAAAATCACCGCCTGTGCGTCAACCGGCAATACCAGTGCGTCGCTGGCAATCTATGCGGGCGTGTCGGGGCTGTTCAAGTGCGTCGTGTTTATCGGCAGCGGAAAAATCGCCTACGGCAAGCTGTCGCAGGCACTGGACTATGGAGCCACCACCCTGCAGATCAGGGGCGACTTCGATGACGCTTTAGCGCGCGTGCGGGAGGTCTGTGATCGGCATCCCATTTACCTGTGCAACAGCGTGAACCCGTTTCGTCTGGAAGGCCAGAAGACGATCATGTATCGCATTCTGGAAGGCCTGGGTTGGGAAGTGCCGGATTGGATCCTTGTGCCCGGCGGCAACCTGGGGAACAGCAGTTCCTTCGGCAAGGCGTTCATGGAATTGAAGCAACTGGGACTGATCGATCGAATTCCGCGTCTGGCCATTATCAATGCCGCTGGGGCAAGTACTCTGGATTCGCTGGTGAATCACAAAGACCTGCAGTGGAACGACGGCAAGAATGACGCGGATCTGATCCGCAGCTACTACGACGTTATGGATCGTGATGATAATCGAGCCAGTACCCTGGCTTCGGCGATCGAAATCAACCGCCCGGTGAATCTTGTGAAAGCGCTACGAGCATTGACTGTGTGCGACGGCGTGGTCCGCAGCGTCACCGATCAGGAGATCGTGGATGCTCGGGCAATGATCGCTGCCAATGGCTTCGGATGCGAGCCAGCCAGTGGAGCGACGATTGCTGGCCTGCAACGACTGCGCGCGGAAGGTGTGATTGCCGCCAGCGATCGTGTGGTGTGTGTGCTGACCGGGCATCAACTGAAGGATCCTGATCTGACGGTGGCGTATCACATGGGAGATCCCAGGAAGCGTGCCGAAAAACTGCATCCTGCGGGAGTCACTGAGTTTCCGTTTGCCAATCCGCCGATTGCCGTCGACAACGACGTAGACGCAATCGTCGCAGCGTTAGGGCTGTAGACAAAATCACGTAACTTCGTTCAACCCAGGACGACTGGTTGACAAGGCTTACTCAGCCGCTCCTGCGATCGGAGCTTCCGCATGCTGAACGCCTGCACCAGGCAGCTGGCTGGCCTTTTCGTTCATCTCACTGATGTTCGAGTCTCGCAGTTGGCAGGCCTTCTTGATGTCTCGACGCAGCTGATCGACTTCCAGCAACAGTTGGTTGCGTTCTTCTTCAACGTCTTCGGTCACCTTCAGCAGGCCATCTGTGAATTCCGGGCGAGACGGTACGGGGTCCATCTTCAGTCCGCCAAGCAGTTCCCCTTCACGTCTCTCAAGAGCCATCTGAGCCTGTTGCGACAGATCCGTCAGACGAACAATGTTTGCATCCATCTGCAGCATTAGCTCCTTTGTACGTTGCTTTTGCTGAAACGTTTCGTCGATTGTTGTCCGCAACGCAGGCGGCACCATGGTTCTCAACCGCCATGCAGCGTTGGGATTCCAGTTCGCGACAGCCTGAGCGTCCGGTTTTCGAACAGGGACCAATTCGGATTGCTTCAATGAAATCTGTTCGGCGGTAAATTCGCCAGCGTAAGTGAATCCTTCCGCACCGCCATAGAATGCATGCACGGTTGGCTTGGTCATTTTTATATCGCCGGCGGCGTCCACGTACTGCAGATCCTGAAGTCCGTTTTCTGATCCAATATTGTTCAGAATCAGCACGTTACCCCGTTTCGCGACGGTCGGAGTTTCCGGTGTTGAATCCGGCGATCTGACTGGAACGTTCCAGAACTTGTCCCAACCGATAGTCAGACCAGAAACGTCGGCCATCGCCTTGTTGAATTCCTGATGCGCTTCGCGGTTGGATTTAGCGGCATCACGCGCCTTCTCCTTGGAATCGCGCAGCTTCGCTGCCCATTGGTTGTTAATCACCAAGAGTTTCGGAGCCCAACCACCGAACTTGCCCGGAATCGGCGCCATTGCGAGCAACAGCAGGATCAGGGTCAGGACAAGACAGACTTTGCCAAGGGTACTCATGAACGTCCTCGCAAAACGGCCTTCCGAAGGCCTGCGATCCTTAATAAGTCTGGAATTTTCAGCACACGACGTACTGAAAACATCGGCGATCCCAGCAGAATTGTTTGTTATGATCCGGTCCAGGATGGTTTGCGGGCGACTTTCGTCAGTCAGCCCTCCCGTCCTGTTTCCTAACCGTTCATCTTCGCCCAACGCAGCGCAACCAGTAAAGTTGCTGCTCCCATCCTAGAAACCCACAAAACGGATGGTCAAGCAGAAATCTCCCGCAAAGCCGTGTTTGCAGCATCCTGCAGGTGGCGCACCCGCTTTTGCTGCTCCGGATTTGCCGTTTCGGTGAAAATCCGCCACGCGATCTGACCTGCCGGCGACGCCGCTGGCACTCTATTTCGAAACCGGGATCTCACCCATGGGCGTGGAAAACCGCCCAGCCGACTCCCTTGATTGTCAGCAAAGGCAATCGGCTCCGCTTGCAACGTGACGTCGAAAGGACATAACTTGCATGGCTGGCAGAACAATTGCCACGGTTTTCGAACCGCAATCACCTCTGCTTATCGACCATCGAACACCCCGAGCCCCACGATGCGATCATCAAACATTGCTGGACAGTACGGCCTCTGGCTACTTGTTGCAGTTCTTAACCTCACGATCGCCGGCTGCGGGGCCTCCACCGCCGACAGCTCAAACGCAGGCGGTACCTCAGGCAAAGAAAAAGTGGGGCACTTCCCCATGCGAAGTGAAGGACCAAAGACGCTTGATCCGGTCCGGGGCTCGACGCAGTACGACAATCTTTGCTGCGGGCAAATCATCGACACGCTCGTGCAATACAAATACCTGAAGCGACCCTTTGAGCTCGAACCGCTGTTGCTGACGGAAATGCCAACCACAGAAGACGATCTGACCTGGAAGTTCACTCTGCGTGACGACGTCTATTTTCATGACTCGACGTGTTTCCCTGGCGGCAAAGGGCGAAAGCTGGTTTCCAGCGACGTGTTCTATTCGTGGAAGCGAATGTCGGATTCGACCATCGGGTCCAAATGCTGGTGGTTGATGCGCGACACTGTGGTGGGCTTTGATGAATACCGCGAACAGCAACTCAAGAAGGTCGAAGGCAAGCCAGGCGAACACTTCGACTACTTCGCTGACGTTGAGGGCTTCAAAGTCGTCAACGATCAGGAATTCACCGTGACACTAAAGAAACCATCGGCCCGATTTTTATGGGTGCTGGCAATGTTTCAGACGGGCATCATTCCGCACGAAGGTCTGGAAACGTTTGGCAGTCGTTTCGGACTGCATCCCGTCGGTACCGGACCGTACACGCTCAGCGAAGGAGACTGGGAATTCGGTTTGAAAATGATTCTCCGACGCAATCCAAATTTCCGGGATGAGTTCTTTCCGGAAGAGCACATGCCGGAAGACGAAGCACACGGTCTGCATCTGGGGGCCGGAAAGAAACTGCCGATTCTGGACAGGATTAACGTTACGTTTATAGAGCAGGATCAGCCAATGTGGCTGCACTTCCGTGCTGAGGATTTCGACTACGGGCAGGTTCCCGACGAAAACATGCCACAGGTTTTCAGTAAGCGGTCGGTTGAGGGAAAACGCACGATTGTGATGAAACAGATCTGGCGAGACCAGGGGATCCGCTATCAACCTGTCCCATTGATGGACTTCATCTTCATTGGATTCAACATGGAAGATGAGCTGGTTGGCGGGAACTCCGAAAAGAACACAAAGCTGCGCCAGGCGATTTCCTCTGCGTTGGATTGGGACGAACGCAATCAGACGTTCTACTTTGGGCTGAACGTTGTTTACGACGGCGTGATCCCGCCGTTGCTGGAAGGGCATCCCCCCGACGGCCAGTCCGACGCCAGTTTTCGTGGCCCCAACCTGGAACGAGCGCGGCAACTGATGGCGGAAGCCGGCTATCCCAACGGTGAAGGTCTGCCGGTGATCGACTACTTCGTTTCGCAGGGGAGCAACAATCGCGAACAAAGCGAAATGCTGAAGCGTCAACTGGCAGCAATCGGCGTCCGAGTAAAATGCAACCTGGTGGACTTTCCCACGCTGATGCAAACGGTCGACGATCGCAAAGCGGCCATCTTTTCCTTTGCCTGGGGCTCAGACTATCCCGACGGAGAAAACAACCTGGCTCTGTTCTATGGTCCCAACGAATCGCCCGGCAGCAATCATTTCAACTTCAAGAACACTGAGTATGACAAAATGTACGAGCAGATTGTCGGCATGCAGCCGTCACCGGAACGTACAAAACTCTACGAACGCATGCAGGACATTCTTCTGCAGAACTGCCCATATATCGGGTCGATGGCTCGCACTCGGCACTTTGTGATTCACGAACGCATGAAGTATTTCAAGCCGGTAGAAACGTTCCACAACTGGTACAAGTACGTGGACGTCGAGTAGCGGAATTCTGCGAACCA